>JACUUU010000297.1 GCA_014859065.1 Anaerolineales bacterium | reverse complement strand
TTATCTGCTCGAGAACGGCGAATTGAGATCTGTGCCTGTCCAATTAGGGGCTTCCTCTGAGACAATGAGCCAGGTGTTGGAGAGCGAACTTCAGCCAGAGGCGCTGATCGTTTTGAATCCACCCACTGAACTGCTCAACCAAGGTGGAGGTCCGGGATTCTTCGGAAGGTAAGAATGACTGAAAGAGTTATCGAAGCTCGTGACTTGACCAAAGTTTACAAAATGGGCAGCGTGGATGTGCACGCCTTGCGCGGCGTTTCATTTGATATTATGAAGGGTGAAGTTGTCGCGATCATGGGTCCATCAGGCTCGGGAAAATCGACCCTGATGAACCTGATTGGCTGCCTGGACCGGCCAACGTCTGGGGAATACATCCTGGATGGAAAGCGAGTGTCCAACCTCAAAGATGACCAGCTGGCTGCCATCCGCAACCAAAAGTTGGCTTCGTTTTTCAGACCTTCAACCTGCTCCCGCGCGCTACCGCATTGGATAACGTCGAGCTGCCTTTACGTTATGCCGGCAATGGCCGCAATCGTAAGAAGTTAGCCCTCGATGCTCTGGTCGCTGTGGGTCTGGAAGACCGCGTGCATCACCGCCCAAATGAGTTGTCCGGTGGACAGCAGCAGCGGGTGGCAATTGCCCGGGCGCTGATCAATGAACCAGCCATCATCCTGGCAGATGAACCTACCGGCAACCTGGACAGCAAATCCGGTAAAGAGATCATGTCGCTGCTGTTGAAACTGAATGAGGATCTCGGCACGACTGTAATTATCGTCACTCACGACCAAAACGTGGCTGATAAAACCCAGCGCATCCTGCGCCTGATGGACGGAAAATTGGAAGACGAGACTGTTTCCGTTGCGAATTAACCGCAGGTATCTAGTGGGTAATTTTCTTGAGGTAGAACATGAATTTTGCTTTGACAATTAAGGAAGCGCTGCAGTCCTTAGCGGCAAATAAGATGCGTTCTGGCTTGACGATCTTAGGCATCGTGATCGGTGTCGCCGCGGTGATCGCTATGATCTCCATCGGGCGTGGGGCTGAAAACACGATTTCGCAGTCGATCGAGGATATCGGCACCAACCTGATCTTTGTGATGCGCAACACCTCCAGGGATATTCGCAACCCACAGCCGCTTACGCTACGTGACGCCGAAGCGATCGCAGACCCGTTCCAGGCGCCTTCTGTTTCCGGAGTCGCGCCGGTTTTACAAGGCCGGGCAACCATAACTTATGGGGGTGAAAGCACCTCTACCAGTCTGGAGGCGGTTACCCCCGATTACTCCAACGTGCGCGCTCTGGGGGTGGTGGAAGGGGAATTTATCCGCCATGAACACATCCTCGGTCAGGCTTCGGTAGTGCTGTTAGGGCAGGATACTGCTGTAAGGTTGTTTGGGCGCAGCGAAGGGCTGGTTGGTGAGACGGTGCGCCTGGAGGGGCAGCCGTTTCGGGTGCTGGGAATCCTAGAAGCACGCGGCGGGTCGGGATTTGCCAACGAGGATGACCGCGCCATTGTCCCACTGAGCACCGCCCATAACCGCTTGCTGCGCCGTTCGGTGCGCGACCAGGTCGATATGATCATGGTCTCGGCGGTCAACCCGGATTCCGTGCCGCTTGCCAGCGATGAGGTCGCCAACATCCTCCGGACTCGCCACCGCACCGAGATAGGCAGGGATGACTTTATCCTGATGTCTCAGCAGGACATCCTGGATACAGCCGGCGTCATTACCGGAGTCTTGACAATATTTTTGGGAGGAATAGCCGCGATCTCACTTTTGGTCGGTGGAATCGGAATTATGAACATAATGTTAGTATCTGTGGTGGAACGCACGCGGGAAATTGGGCTGCGCAAGGCTTTGGGTGCCCGCCGTGTAGATGTCCTGGTGCAGTTCCTGGCCGAGTCGGCGGTGCTGAGTTTGTTTGGGGGACTGCTGGGGATTGGGCTGGCGTGGGTCATATCGTCGGTGGTGGGGTGGATCGCCAATGCGAACGACGCGCCGATAGATCCGGTGATCGGTTTGGATACGGTGCTGCTGGCGACGCTGTTCTCGGCGTTTGTGGGGCTGTTCTTCGGGATTTACCCGGCTAACCGGGCAGCCGCGCTCGAGCCGGTGGAGGCACTGCGTTACGAGTAGAAGCAAGAGCGCGTTGATCGTGCGGCGCAGGGACGTGGTACGTGGAATGTTGGAGCGTTAAACGTTGGAACGTCCAACCAGGCGAGGGTTAGAATAATTACCTGCGGGGAGGCAGCGGGGGGGAGACAGCCGCGCAAAATAATGCGCATAGCCTATTCTTTAATAATTAGCGATGGGAGGGGTCGCGGCTTAGGGGTTAGTGATTTCCCTGTGGGGGTTGAAGGGGAGGATGAGTTTTACCTACCCCCACCACGGATGTCTTGTATCCGCGCTCCCATAAAGGGAAGGGCTGTTAATAAGGGATAACCGCAGAGCCGCGGAGATTAATATTAATTTGAGAAATACCAACAAAGCCCGACACGGATTGGCGGACAAAGTGCGTCCATAGGCGGACAGAGAGCATCTGAGTAATATACGGATGACAGGGTTGCGGTAGGTAGGGGCGACCTGCCAGGTCGCCCATGGGTTGGTGGGGGACGCGGATGGACGCGGAGAGCGCGGAGAAGAGCAATTGTAAGTTCGAAATTCGAAATTTATTTATGTCTCCCTGAGGAACGTTCTTTGTCCTAAGCGAAGCGACTAAGGGCCTCTAGAACCACTAGCACCATCGCTTCTTAACAGGTATAAAGACATCCTTTCCGTATAACGTTAAACGTGAAACGTTCAAACTTAACATGATTGATAACTAGCTCGCCAGCCTTTTTATCAAAACCTATACTATAATTAGACCATCCATAATCCATGATAGTCCTTACTAAGGACACCAAAAGCAGCCTTGGCGTGGATGGGGCGCGCCGGCGAGAATGATGTCAGTTTAGCGCCCAGCCCTTGTAGGAGGCTGGGCTGTTTGTTTATTGCTGGTTTCTTGTTATGGGTTTGATCAACCACAGCAACTATTTTTTGATCAGCGAAATTGGAGGATAAAAATTTGTAATTATAAGTAATGCGTCATAAGTGCACATCTGCTGGACACCATCTGGATGAGGTGCAGGTTAGATAGCAAATCCATTTGTTGATTAGCAGGAGGCTGCGGGAATCGGTAGGATGGCAAAGTCGTTACATAAAGGAGAAATCTCTTGAACATCATAAATCTTTCTTGTACATCCTGTGGAGCACCAATAGAGGTAGATCCTGATATAGAGTTCTTTAGATGCCCATATTGCAGTACCAGATTGCAAATTCAACAAAGTGGGGATCGGGTCTCTGTAAAAATGGGGCAGGAAGTGAGCAGATCAATCGAGCATGGTGCAGAGGTAACCAAAACCGAGTTAAAACGATTACAGCTCGGTCAAGATCTTTCAATGCTCCAATTACAATTATCTACTTTACAAGCTGAAATACGGGCATTGGGGCGGCAACCGCAAACAAGGCAAGTTAGAGAACAACTCGCCGATCTGAAAAATCAGGAGATGAACCTGATTGGACGAATAAAGTCGATCCAGACTTCTATGTCGTCAGATTCTGAATATTCTTCCCAATCAAGAAGCCAATATTACCCAGACACCCGGGCTAGAGAGAATGTGATTGCTCCCACAATAACGGGACCTAAAAACTGGGTGGCTGCTTATGTGTTATGTTTTTTCCTGGGTTTTCTCGGTGTACACCGATTTTACACCGGACACATTCTCTTGGGGATAATTCAGTTAGTCACATTGGGTGGATTCCTAATTTGGTGGTTTATTGACTTGTTTTTGATTGCCTTTGGCAAATTCAAGGATTCTAAAGGAAATTTGCTCAGTGGTCCACAATCAGACACCAGCCGCTACATTGCGATCGGCATAAGTGTTATTTGGGCTCTGTACTTTCTGGTTAATGTCCTGGGCTGATGTAAATATGACTCGCCTTTATGCTATTCTACGAGCCTACCTGTTATTCAACCTCAGGATATTTTCGTCAATGCAGCCCATCCATTCGGGATAACCGAGCGGGTGTTGTATTGCTACACCGCGCTTTCTGAACCATCCTTTATGATTTTGTGACTGATATACTACCTGAACGCTACCAGAGGAAGCTGGTTTAGACTGGGTAAGGGGGCGAGGAACACACCAGTATTGTTTACCGGTATTTAATTGCAAAGTGAAAACCGCAGAGCCGCGGAGAGCGCGGAGAATAAATATTTTGATCAGTAAAAACATAGAGCCCGACATGGATTAGGCGGACAAAGTGCGTCCGTGGGCGGACAAAGAGCGTCCGTGGGCGGACAAAGTGCGCCCGTAGGCGGACAGAGAGCATCTGAGTAATATACGGATGACAGGGTTGCGGTAGGTAGGGGCGACCTGCCAGGTCGCCCATGGGTTGGTGGGGGACGCGAATGGACGCGGAGGGCGCGGAGAAGAGCATTTGGAAGTTCGAAATTCGAAATTCGAAATTTTTTATGTCTCCCTGAGGAACGTTCTCCGCGACGAAGGGCCTCTAGAGCCACAACCTACACGATACCTGGCAGGAAAAAAACCATCTCCTAATACCGTCGAATCAATTCGGTGGCTGACAAAACCAAACCTGCTAAAGCAGGTTCAAAACCCCCTCACCCCGACCCT
>JACUUU010000485.1 GCA_014859065.1 Anaerolineales bacterium | reverse complement strand
GTTAATTCCAAACCTAAGAGGATCTCCGCCAGGAGGAAATAGGAGCCGGAGCGGGGATTGATCAGGCAGGTGTTCTTGCCGATCCAACCCAAGCCAGCCCTCTGAGCCAGATCACGCTCCAGGAGAGGGCCGGTATCGGTATAGAAGCGGTTGGGGATGGAGCGACCGACCTTGGCTTCGATAAAATCGACCAGCGCTTGCAAACGCGGCAGTAAGGCATGGTGATAGTCTTCCCCCCAGGCATAACTGGCTACCCTTCCATAGGGAACCGGGCGAGCTTCAGTGGTGGGTTGTTCACGATCGAATGGCTGCCAGTCAGCGTCTGGCTCCCGCTGGCAGGGGCTTTCAGCCTGCCTGGGTGATGGGGTACTCTCAGGGTTGGCATAACGAATGCCCAACACAAGGATCGACTTGCATTCAGGGAGGATGCGGCGAGGGTCAGAGCGGCGCTGCAGCGAGCGTTGGGTTGCCAGATAGTCCATGTCACCATGGCGACCGCTTTCCAGCCAACGCTCAAAGACCCCGAAATGAGGAGGTGGATCGGGTGTGGTGATGCCGGCCAACTCGAAGCCCAGTTTTCTGGCTTCGGCTTTTATGCTTTTCTCCAGCATGGCGTTATTGGTTGGCAGCAGAGATGTTCAAGGGCAGGTCAATGTAAAGTTGACCTGTTCTGAGACAATCTCATTGGGGGAGGTGACCCGCAAGCGTGCCCAGGCGGTCACGTGGTCGGACACGTTCAGGTTGTAGATGATGGTATGGGTGCCGGCGCTAAAGCTGCCGGTGGAAGGCGCCGGTAAGGTGAATTGAAACCCTGGGGTGCTCGACTCGGCCTCGAGCTGATAAGTCACTGAGGCAGCCTCAGTCAAGGTGATGGATCCAGTGAAGGTGAAGTTGTAGGGGCAGGTGTCCGCGGAGGCATTATCCACGGTCAGCGAAACCGCGGTAACCTGAGCATCAGAATCGGGGTCTGGGGTGGAAGTAGGGGCGGGAGTGCCATCGACGACGTTGATCTCAACGAAAACGGCTGTATCGAAGAATTCACCATTCGCGTTGCGCAGTTTCCAGAAGCTGCGGTATTCGCCGGTCTCCAGAGGAGCAACCATGTCGAGCGAAATGTCGACGGTGCTGCCTGGAGTGACATTGCCGGCGAGGGACACAGAGTCAGGCGCACCCATTTGAGGTCCACCGATGAAAGCCAGGGAGTAAGCCGTGGTCCAGGTGGTGGTGCCGCCGTTCCGCAAATGCCAGGTCTTGACGAAGGCTTCGCCTGGGGCAAAGTTGGTGCCATCGGGGACGGTAATATCGGCTACGAATTCAGCCACATCACCGCCAGGGCTAGTTGAGGTGGGGGTCGCCAGCGGAGCCAGGGTTGTTGGGGTTTGCGCTTCATCCGGGAGAGTTGGTGTGGCGGTGGCGGTTGGGACAGGTGTATCAGTTGGGGAAGGCGTCTCTGTTGGGAGCGGACGGGCTAGTTCAGTGAGGTTGGCTGCGGCAGTTTCAGCAGCCGAGGTCAGGACCTCTTCGGGCTCAGGGGTGGGTTCTCCGTCACCTGGTGGAGTTGAGCGGCAGCCTGCGGTTGTGAGGATCAGGATCAGGGCAACCAATGCAATCATCCTGATCGGGGTGAACTTTTCGATCGCTTGGGTTAGCTTGATTTTGGTGGGCATGAAAGTCTCCTTATCGAGACAATAAATCTGTTTAAGACAAGTTATGGAGCTACTCAGCGTTCAATGCGGGCAGAACCCCACACAGCCAGGTCGTCATCCGGCGAGCCGTCAGCCAGGACGGTAAGGATGAATTGAACGGTCTTGCCTTGCAGGCTGACGAGGTTGCGTTCGACGGTGATAGAAGTACCATCGCAGGATTTGCGCCATTCAGCCAGGGTATGAACGGTAGTGCCTTCGCGGTACTGAAATTGGTAGACGACCCTACCTTCCCCACAATTTTCCATAAATCCCAGGCTGGCGCGGAAGTAGTCGCCGTGTTCTACGGTGTAGTTATCGAAGATGCCGCTGATCATCCCGTCATCGGTGTGCTTGGGGCGGGTAAGTAAGGCGACCCCACTGAGGCGACCATCCTCGAAACGGAAGTTCTCTTTTTGTTTGGCGACGCCGTCGGGGCTGTCCTCAGGCCCATTAAAGGGGATGACAGCTTGAGTACCGCCGCCCCTGGAAATCCATTGGGCAAAGGGAGATTGGGAGATGAAGTCATAACCAATGCCAGATGGTGGGGCAACGCGGACCTTGACCCAGAAAGTGCGGTCACCTTGGGTTCCCAGACCAAAGACCTGACCGGCAGCGTTGCGCAGCTTCCAGTGACCCTGATAGGTGCCGGAATCCTGCGGGGCGGTCAGGACGACGGTCACTTCCACGGTGCCGTCGGGGGGGATATCGACTTCGGTGAGGGGGGATGAAGCCGGGGCTCCCAGGGAGTCGCCCCGGTCAAAGACGATGGCGTAGCCGGGTGTCCAGGTGCAGGTGCCGGTGTTGCGTAGCTCCCAGGTCTTCTCGAACTCTTCTCCGGGATCGATGCGAGTGTTGTCAGGGATGGTCACATCGGTGACGAAACCGGCTTGATCGCAGCCGACAGGTGTGGGGGTAGGTTCTTCCGGGGTGGTGCCAGGTGGGATGGTGTTCTCTTCGTCTGGTTCGCCGTTATCGTCAGGCGGAGGTGGAGTCAGGGTGGTGCCAGCATTGGCGGCTTGCTGGGTAAGCTGGGCGGAAACAGTCTGAGCGGCGCGGGTCAGCTCCAAACCTTGACCACTATGGTCGGTGGGATCAGGTACCGGAAAGTTGCAGGCTGCCAGGAACAGCAACCCTACCCCGATTGTAACTGGCAGGAATACTTTGAAGGCGCGCATCTACTTCTCCTTAGTCCATTAAACGCGAACATTGACTGGCATAAAGCCAGTATGCCTGAAGTTTAGACGTCCAGGTTGGCTAAATCGTTCCCCAAACGGTATGACTTACACGTTTGGAGGTGTCCTCTTTGCAAATCACTCAGGTAGATTATACACAATAATTGGGGTTATCCCACCTCGAGATTGAACTTACTGGTTATTCGATCGCCGGGCTGCATCTGGGGTAGCGCGCCCTGCATCGACCAGGGTCCAGCCCAGGTGATAATGACGGGGAGGACTAGACCGGTCAATGGGTGTTCTGATTCGACGAACACCAGTTTGTTGGTGGGGGTGCGGCCTTTCCAGCGGCCGCGCACTTGCTCTTCGAAGAGCACTTCGACCGATTGACCCAGATATGTACTGCTGATCTCAGCAGCGATCTTTTCCTGAAGGTCCTCCAGGGAGCGGAAACGCTCCCATTTCTCTTCATCCGGCACATCATCGGGCATACGGCGTTCGGCTACCGTACCAGGGCGGGGCGAGTAGCGAGCCAGGTGGGCGACATCGAGCTGCAACTCAGACAGCAGGTCGTAGGTGCGCTGGAAGCGTTCAGCGCTTTCACCAGGAAAGCCGACGATGACATCGGTGGCGATGGAGACGCCGGGGATGCGCTGGCGGATCTTCTCGACCAGGCGGCGGTAGTCCTCGGCGGTGTAGCCGCGCTTCATCTCGGCGAGGACATGATCATCACCTGCCTGGATGGGGACTTCGATGTGGGGCATGACTTTAGGGAGAGAAGCGACGGTGTCGAGCAGCTGGTCAGTCATCCAGTTGGGGTGGGAAGTGAGGAAGCGGATACGCTCGAGCCCATCCAGGTCGTGCAGGATGCGCAGCAGGGCGGAAAGGTCCGTACCATCCGGGAACTCTTTACCATAGCGGTCGACGATTTGCCCCAGCAGGGTAACTTCTTTGACGCCTTGCTGGACCAAGGAGCGCACTTCGGCAACGATCTCATCCACCGGACGGGACTTCTCCACGCCGCGGCGGTAGGGGATGATGCAGAAAGTGCAGGCGTGCGAGCAGCCGTAAACCACGGGGACATGGGCAGAGACGAGCTGGCCGCGCTGGTGCAGGGGGAGGGTCAAGTCGCCGTCCATGAAGGCGAAACGGCGGGCGGTATCAGTCTGCTCTTGGAGGCGAGATTCGTCCTGGGTGAGGTGGGTGACCAGAGGTCCGGGGTCAGAAGGTGGTGAGAAGACATCCACGAAAGGGAAACGCTGCTGGAGGCGCTGGTTGCCCTTGACGCCGACCATGCAGCCCATGAGATTGATGACCAGGTCGGGGCGGGCATCTTTGAGAGGTTTGAGGGAGTAAAGCCGGCCGACAGCTTTATCTTCGGCACTCTGCCTGACGACGCAGGTGTTCAGCACAATGACGTCAGCCTGATGAGGTTGAGCGGTGGCGAGATAACCAAGGCTTTCAAGCGCCGAGGCGACGCGCTGCGAGTCAGCCACGTTCATCTGGCATCCGGAGGTCCAAATGTGATATTTCATGTCCGATATTATAACAAAGAAGAGGGGTGAGAGGCTATTTTCTCGCCGGTCTCACCACTCTCACCGCTTTTACACATAAGACGTTGGTTTGTAAGGAGAAAAAGAAAGATCCTTCACCGAGGATGCGGGAAGGTAGCGGCATGGTGGGGGGATCTGGTAGGTCGTCCATAGGTTGGTGGGGGACGCGGATGGACGCGGAAGGCGTGGATTTATTTACCTACCCCAACCACGGATGTTGTTCATCCTCACGGATGAATAGTATCCGCA
>JACUUU010000296.1 GCA_014859065.1 Anaerolineales bacterium | reverse complement strand
AAACATATTATAATTCCCCCATGTTAACCATTGCCATCCAGGCTGGCGGACAATCGAGACGCATGCAGCGCGATAAGGGTTTGGTACCACTGAACGGACGCCCTTTGATCGAGCACCTGTTGGAGCGTGTGCGACCGCTAGGTGACGAAATCCTGATCACCACCAACCAGCCTCAGGATTACGCCTATTTAGGCTTGCCCATGGCTGCCGACGAAACGCCAGGAGCTGGCGCGCTTGCTGGCCTGCACACCGCTTTGAAAGCTGCACATGGCGAACGCGTGCTGGTTTTAGCCTGCGATATGCCCTTTGTCAATGTGTCCCTGCTGAAGTATTTGCTCGATCAATCAGCGGATGTGGATATCGTAGTGCCCCGCTGGCAGGAAATATTACAAACCCTGCATGCTGTATACAGGCGGTCGGCATGTTTGCCGGCTATCGAGCAGGTGCTAGAACAGGGTTTAAAACGGGTGATCAGCTTTTACCCCCAGGTGAAAGTGCGAGAAATTAGCCAGGATGATGTTGCCCGCTTCGATCCGCAGGGCTTGAGCTTCTTCAATGTCAACACGCCTGAAGAGTTGCAAGAAGCGGAACGGATGATCAAGACCCAAAACCCAGGTGCACCTGAGATATAATCTCCCCAGAAAGGGATCGAGTGAAATGAAAGCATTATTGATTTACCCCGAATTTCCAGACACGTTCTGGAGTTTCAAACACGCATTGAAATTTATCCGTAAAAGATCTTCCTCACCGCCGCTAGGTTTGTTAACCATCGCGTCGATGCTGCCATCGGATTGGTCAAAACGTCTGGTTGATGTCAATGTTACCAATCTCACCAGCAAGGATCTGGAGTGGGCTGATTACGCCTTTATCAGTGGGATGACGGTTCAAAGGCAATCTGCGCACCATATCATTTCTCAATGTAAACAGGCTGGACTCAAAGTTATCGCCGGCGGTCCACTCTTCACCATCGAACATGATCAATTTGATGAGGTCGATCACTTCGTGCTCAATGAAGCGGAGTTGACACTCCCAGTCTTTCTAAATGATCTCAAACGGGGATGCGCCCAACAGGTATACTCTTCCACCGAATTTGCTGATATTCACACGACACCAGCGCCCCAATGGGAATTGGCAGACCTGAAACGGTATGTAACCATGAGCATCCAATATTCTCGTGGTTGCCCGTATAATTGTGAATTCTGTAATATCACTGCCTTATTAGGTCACCGACCGCGCATCAAGACAGCCCCACAAATCATCGCCGAGTTGAGCAGCCTCTACGAGTTAGGATGGCGTGGAGGAGTCTTCTTTGTGGATGACAATTTCATTGGCAATAAAAAGGCACTGAAGACAGAGCTTTTACCGGCATTAATTGAATGGCGAAGGGACAAACGCGGAATACCGTTCAGCACTGAAGTATCCATCAACCTGGCTGATGACGATCAGTTGATGCAAATGATGGTAGAAGCAGGCTTTGGCACCGTATTTGTCGGGATCGAGACCCCAGAAGAAGTCAGCTTGCTCGAATGCAACAAAAAACAAAATATTAATCGAGACATGGTCGAGACCATCAAACATATTCAAAGAGCTGGATTTCAAGTCCAGGGAGGCTTTATCGTCGGTTTTGACAGCGACTCACCATCCATATTCCAACAGCAAATCGATTTCATTCAAAATAGCGGAATTGTGACTGCAATGGTTGGGTTACTTCAAGCCCCTCCAGGCACTATGCTGTACAATCGCCTGAAACAAGCCGGGCGCCTGCTTGAAAAAATGTCTGGCGACAATGTAGATGGGAGCACCAACATCATCCCAACCATGAACCTGGATGCATTACGAGATGGATACCGGGGGATATTGCATTACATATACTCACCTGAGCATTATTACCAACGCATCATCACCTTTCTGAAAGAATACAAGCCGCCAAAACTTAACTTCTCCTGGAATCTGGTGCAAATGCGCGACTATCTCCTGGCGTTTATCCGATCCATCTTTAGCCTGGGTATTATTGGTAAAGAACGAGTCTACTATTGGAAACTGTTATTTTGGACTCTATTCCGTCGCCCCAAATCATTCCCCACAGCTGTTACACTGGCGATTCTTGGCTACCATTTCCGCAAAATCTGCGAACAACATGTTCGTTTTGATTACAACGGCATCAATCACGCGCCTTAGCGGGATTCGATATTCGATATAGTATTCTATTCCCAATTCTTTATCGGGTATGGAAACCTAAACTGCGAGTTTGGTTCAAAGCAACCTTACCATCGTCTGTTATGGAAAACCTCCTCCAACCTGATCGAAGCGGGTAAAAAAGGTCAGTGTTAGACTGATCCTCTATAAGTACGAGCGAGAGTATTTACAGTAAAATGGCCTGTAAATACTCGCCATATTTTATTAAAGGGCAGATACAATGATCGATGACCAACCCGCTCCAAAACCTTCTGCAGCTGTCCTTTCTTACGCCTGGGTAATCCTGGTAGTCGTTTACCTGGCAAGCGTTGTGGCGCCCTTCAACCAGTTCAAAGTGCCCCCGATCATGCCGATTTTAATCGACAGTTTCCAAATCACACTGGCACAAGCTGGATCATTAATGTCGCTGGTCGCCTTTGTGGGATTGCTGCTTGCGCTTCCGGCTGGGGTCATTCTGCAGCGATTAGGTCCGAAGGTAACGGCTATCATTTCCATGGGATTTATCGCTATTGGGGCAGCTATGGGAGCTATGGCTGGCACTTTTTCGATCTTAATGGTCAGCCGGCTTTTAGAAGGTGTGGGCATCGGGTTGATCGGTGTAGCCGCGCCAGCCACGATAGCTGCCTGGTTCCCACCCGAACGGCAGGGAATGCCAATGGGCATCTGGGCTACCTGGGTGCCAGTTGGCACTGTGGCGATGTACAATCTGGCACCACTCCTGGCTGCTTCCTGGGGATGGCAGGCAGTTTGGTGGGCTGGAGTCATATTCGCCCTTGTGATGATAGTATTCTCTGCATTGCTGCTTAAAAGTCCGCCAGTACAGGGAGAGAATATCCCCCATCCAGCCATCGATTTACGCACCCTGCGGATAGCCCTGGCAAACCGCGATATCTGGCTGCTTTCCCTGGGCTTTGCCTGCTTCAATTTCGTATTTGTGTCATTTTCGACTTACTATCCTACTTTTCTTAACGAACTGCGGGGGTATAGTCTAGGTGAGGCTGGTTTTATCGCCAGTATTGCCACCATGTTGATCATCTTCTCTGCCCCTGTGGCAGGTCTGTTGTCGGATTGGATTGGATCACGCCGGCTGTTGTTCACCATTCCTTACCTGCTGATTGCAATAATCTTGTTGCTGCCATTTCGGTTGTTGGGTTGGCAGATCATTGCCGCGATGATCGCCCTGGGAATAATCGTAGGTGCCATACCCACAGCTACCTTTACAGCTGCGCCAGAGCTTATGCGCAAGCCATACCTTGCAGGAGTGGGGCTGGCTATCATCCTGGTCGGACAATATGCTGGTCAGCTGTTAGGGCCAGTATTTTTCGGCTATCTCGTTGAAATCCAGGGTTGGACAATGGCAGGGGATGTAATGGTCCCGTTTTGCATTCTAGCCTTCATCAGTGGTTGGTTGGTTCGCATAAGGTAAACATGCGGAATGGGCAAGGTGTATCGTATGGGGAAGGAAAAAAGAGTCCAACAGATCTTTATTGATTGATCTTTCCTTCCCTTCACCTGACTTCACCCATCCTATCTGCTAACTGGTTGTAAGGGTGGTCTGGCAAGCAGAGCGCAGATCACACCAAAAACACTCACACCTACCATAATCCCGAAAGCAGGCAGGTAGGTGCCGCTGAGGTCTTTGATCATTCCAGCGATGATAGGGCTAACTGCCCCCAACAAAGTTCCCACCGGCAGCGCGACTCCCATAATGGACGCGTATTTTTTCGAACCAAAATAGTTGAACATGACTGCAGCCGGCAGGATCGCCATCCCCCCATACCCAATGCCCATGAAAACTACATAGAAATAGATAGGTAAACTACCTGACAGGGTGGTCAATACCAACAGGCTGGTCGCCTGAAAAGACAACAATCCTGCCATAACCAGCCGGGGTTCGACCTTGTCTCCCAACCAACCGCCGATTACGCGCCCGATTATGCTGAATCCAGCCATAAATCCAAGGGCTGAGGCCGCAAATTCGAGGTCTATGTCTCTTTCGGTGCTTAAGAAGACTACCTGATGGGCAATTACCGACTGCATTACCCAAATCGAGGCAGTTTTTGCCAGCGTGACCAACCAAAAAGCCTTTGTCTTTGTCGCCTGCCTTACCTTCCAGTTGGTGTTACTCTTATAAACACGCTGAACCTGCTGAAAAGGTAGGGATTGCTGGTCGATCGTTGAGGATGATTTGATACCGTCAGGCATTTGTCCCAAGTCTGCTGGTTTACTGCGCACGAACAATATCGTCAGGACTGCCGGGATTAAGGTAATCCCTCCCAGGATTAACCAGGTTGTCCGCCAGGAATCAAACATTAATGTCAGGCTGCTTGCCAATGGCGCAAACAATAATCCCCCCATGCCTCCCCCAGCTGCAACTAACCCCATAATGGCAGAGCGGCGGTTATGAAACCAATCCCCGACAATCTGGATAACTGGAAGGATTGCCCCCGCAGCGACACCAGCCCCTAACAGAATTGTAAAAACGTATAACTGCCAGAGATTTGCC
>JACUUU010000295.1 GCA_014859065.1 Anaerolineales bacterium | reverse complement strand
TGACTAATATCGGCGATAAGATTTTTCTAAACTGGTCAGATACCATTTGGCTGACGGGATTGGCATTCGGTATAATGCATCTTCAATATCATCATTTTCAAGTAAATTTGGTTTCAATTGTTCAGATGTCTTATACGTTCGTTATGGGGTTGCTTCTTGGAGTGATACGAGTTGGAACAAAAAGCGTTGTACAACCAATGTTTGTACACAGTGCGTTCAATTCGATTTTCAACCTAATCCTTACCGCGGTTCCGTGAAATTCAGTGCCACCTAACACAGCGTGCACCAGCTGGTGGTAGTCTGCGCGTTTCTAGGCAGTATCTCTAGCTTTGGGTTTATCTTGCTCCCAAGCTGAAATTCATCCCGCCCACTTGCGGCTAACCCGAGCCGTTAGGCGGCTCTCATCTAACTATTGCCCGGAATTTCAAAGGATAACCAGTATGGAAACTGTCAAGATACGAGTAGAAGGCTTTCACTTTGACGTTAGCTGATTGCGAGCCTGTACGTCTAAGTCTAGTTTCTGAAGAAGAATGTGAGTAAAAGAGCCAATGGAAACACAATTATTACATCAGACCGACTCAGCGGTGCGTCGGCAGGTCATGCTGGCAGGCGTCGTAGGTGTCCTTTTTATTGAGTATCTATTACGCAACGTTTTGGTCCCTCTAGTTCCGACTGAGACTACAATCCGCGTGGCGATAGGTGTTGAATGGGCGTTATTGGTTGTACTGCTCTTACTCTGGGTTCCGCGGGTGGAGCGGAGCACCTGTACGACGGTAGGAATCGGGCGATGGCGCAGCAGAGACTTGTACCTTGGCGCAGGCTGGTTCTTCGTCGCCACTATAGTATCGGCATTGGTTGGAGTATTGCTCGGAGCGGTTGGGCTCGAATCGCTCGCCGATTTGCAGCCCCAGTTGGCTAAGTATTCCTGGCTAACCCTGCTTGCCTTGGCCGTGACCGGTCCGGTAGTTGAGGAAATCTTATATCGAGGCTACCTCATTGAGCGGGTGACTAAGCTGACCAGACGGGTATGGGTAGCCGCTGGCGTCTCATGGTTGACATTTACCGGGGTGCACCTAGGGTTCTTCGGACTCGGCGCTACGCTGAATGCTACTGTGTTGTCTGCTGCTCTCGTGTGGTTGTACGTGCGAGAGCGCAGTATATGGCCGGTGTTGGTGCTTCATGCGCTCAACAGTGTATTTGCCTACCTGCTTGTACCATTACTGCTATGAATGTTGAGGCAGTTCGCGGCCATAGCCTACGAATGACTGTCCAGGACTCCCACGGAGCCCGACAGATACATAACTCGTCGCATGTCAGACAACATTGACCTGTTCTTTAGATCGTGCTTGGTCGTGAACGATGGAATCTGGCAAACGATGCCCATACAAGCATCGACAGCCACTGTAACATGATGCGAATCATCGAGCTGGCAACTTGCTATCAGATGTTGACCGATGAACGAAAACCCAGGGAGTCTTTGTTGTATCATTTACCGATGACATCCAGCGGACACCGACGGAAGTTTTCTAGCCAACATGGAAGGTTTGAGTCGATGCCGCTTCTACGTAATCACAGGGAGCTTTGGTCAATCAGTGCAGTGCCCTCACTGGATATAGTTTCTTCAGCTTACCCCTTGCATTGGAGATCGTTAAACACCAATCAACAGTTGCCCGAGCAGTATTCCGTTCAGATTCCCAGGCAACTATTTCGTTTGCTACTATTACTTCGATTTCCATCCTGCGGACTAAACACTGTTCGGTAAGAACAGATAATTAGATTTATGCCATCCCTGCGTCTTCGCTCAGGACAGGGTTCAACCAACTGCTATGCTCGTGTGTATAGTGAAACTCCAATTTTATTAGTCAGGTACCGCGCTTGCTGAGGCGAAAAAGCCTCATAAAAAGAAGGGGTTTAATGGTTGTTTAGATTATCCAACACCACCCGCATCTTTTCGGCTTCTGGAAAATGAATTTCAACCAATCCTGCATGCACCAACCAAAATCTTATTTGGTTCGCTGGTCGGTGACGTTGACGTGCCACCAGCCTGCCAGGGACTGCAAAAACATGAACAGGAACCAAGTACATTCCCGTCGATACTCAAAATCAGAACGTCCCGGTATTCCATTCCGCAATGGCAAATGCAGCCTGGTTTCGCTCACCATCTGACATGACACCTCGTCAAAATAGATTACTGGAAAGGCTTGTTGATAAGGCTCGGCATACAGATCCAGGATATCTTCTATCCTTCAGACAAATTTGGCGCCGATAATGGTTGGAATGTACCATTTCTGACGTCGCCAGGATTTGGGATCGGTTTTTATTGCACCAGCCGGACCGCTTCGCGCGAAAGACTCTCCAGTTGGCTCAGTGCCACCAGTCAACCTTTTCGGCTTTGTCCAAATCTACAATGTATTTCTTCGTCATCGCCATCTCCTTCCCGGCTTTTGGCGAATTTTAACTATCAAACTATTTTGATGAAGAACTAGAGGCGCTTCACCTATCTCCAATTTATTGGAGACGTTCAACACGACACGCGAGAGGATAGATAGACCCGTAATGGCAATTTACTGTCATGGTTCCAGATTCCCTTCGCCTGCGAACCACCCCCCGGGGTGTCGTCCTTAAGAGTGTTCTGTGCGCCGAAGGACCTCTTTAACGATGATGAAGTGAGTGAGTGAGTGAGTGAGTGAGTGAGTGCCGGCCATTACTGTGACTGGCGTAGAACCACTGGCAGATATATCCAGGCGCTTGCTGCACGAAATTCATAAGCGCCAATGTCAGGGATCACGTCACGGGGAAATCCGTCAAAATCCACCGCAGGCGCGCCTTCAGCCGTGCCGGCGTCGATCGCCGGGCTATTCGGGAGCAGGTGCGCATTGAAACTGCTAATAGACAGATTTACCAGCCCTGGATCCACGTTACACAGGCTATTTGGCGGGCATGGATCAGGCATACCCTTAACGTCGGTGATAATCAGGTGTGTCATCTCAAATGGATCGTGGGTGAGTCCCTCCGCCCAGGCCAGGCAGGTGGTGTCCTCAGAGTTGAACTCGGGGTTACCCAGGAAGATCGAGTTGCGTATTTGCACCGCTTCAGTGCCTGAGCAGCTAGCTCCCTCAGCACACTCCGCTAAAACCAGGCAATCGCCCTGTCCGGTGACGGTTGCATTGATCACCCTTAACGTGTTACCAGGGAACAGGCTAAGAGCCAGTGCGCTACCGCCTGCCCGGCAGGCGTCCACGTGGTGAGTGAAGGGTTTTTGATCGAAGAAGCCGCAGTTGCTGACAGCAATCACGTTCTCGATCAGAGTCGGGCCGCTGGTCTTGATCTGATCCCCGGCATTACCTTCTGCCCGAGTGCGCCGAATCTCGACAAGTGACCCTGGCGCTCTTACGTAGAGCAAGTCCAGACCATCGGAAGTATTGTGCAAAAAAGCGCTGTCCTCAAAGATCCAGTGTCCCCCCGTAGTGCCGGTACCGACCCCATCACCATAACCGCCGGCGGTCTGACCCCAGCAGCCTACCGGTTCACCCCCAGGATAGGTCTCACCACAGCCGTTCCACTCGACCACAAAACGGCGAAAATACAACCTGCCGTCATTGGTGCTGTCTTCGCCAATATCGCCGTCCCAACCGACCCCGCCGTTGCCGGCGATGCGAACATTCTCCACCTGCCAGTCTGTCAGGCGACCAGCATGGACGCCACCCCACGCCAGTCCGTGGATGTTCAGGTAGCGCAAGGTGACATCGGCTGCGTCCTCGGCATGGATTCCGTACGAAGCCCACTGCCCATATGGCGGGTTCTCACGCTCACAGGCTAATCCACCAGTGTGGAACTCAACACAATCGGAATGATCGGTGATCTCCAGGCAAGAGACTTCAATGTGGCTGGAGCCGCTCAGGTTGAGGACAAACCAGGGTCGTTCGGTTCCCCAAAACTCGGGTGGATTGGGGCAGCCTTTATCCCAACCTTCACCCAGGATGCGGGTCGGGTTCATACTGTCTGGACCGCTGGGCACCGGAGGCATGTGACAATCAAAAGCGCCACCTGGATCGCAATTATCGGTTCCGGGAGCGCCGTAGCCCATAGCATAGCTGCCGGCAGCGATAATTAGTGTATCCCCTCCCTTAATGCGTGCTGTCTCGCCTGGTGGCAGAGCGCGGAAAGGATGATCCCAGGCGCAAGGCTGTCCGCTGCCGCTGCCTGGATAAGGTGCATCTACCAGTCCAGTGCATTGTGTTGTGTCCCCGCCATCAAGGCGCACGTAGTATGTAGAGCTCGATAGAGGCACTGGGGGTAATGATGTAAAAGCATGGGCATTATCGTGAGCTGTCCCCGGCGGGCTAATAGCGCTGCAAGCGACGATTAAAACCAATGTTAAGATGTAAATCCTTCTCTTTTGCATGGTAGCCTCCACAAAATGGTAATCAACCTCAGCTCATCACCACCTTGATATGATCGGCATGTAGATCCAGTGTTTAGTGCTGACGAATACCATCGCTGGCTCAGTGGCTTGGCTGTCAAACTTTACATAACCAACGATTCGATATGTTTCTTCGAGGGAGCCAGTGGTGTTCCAGGTGTCACCAAGCTCGACGCTTGAGCCGGGTTGCAGGTTGACAATATCATGAGTAAACGTCTGCTGAATCCCTCCGACATGGGCCTGCACCTGGATAATAGCCTGTCCCGTTATTGGCTTTGTACC
>JACUUU010000294.1 GCA_014859065.1 Anaerolineales bacterium | reverse complement strand
AACGTGCCAATATCCCCATTAAACGGTTTCTCAAACGGTTGAAAGCGATTCAAGGCTACTGCTTCAGGGATCACAACCAGCTTACTGGCGTGTTGAGGGTATTTGGAAGCAAATTCCTGGCGTTTGGCTTCGGTCACCAGGATAATTCGGTCTACATTGTCCCAGTTGATTTTATCTGCCCAACGATACATCTCGTAGCGGTGGAGTCTGGTGACGATCCCGCAAGTTTTGGGCAGCTGGGTCGCAGCAGCTAATAACTCGCTAGCCCATTCAAAGAAAACTACATCGTTCTCACGTAGTAAGCGCTGCAGATCTTGATGAAATAAATAGCTGTTGGCACGCTCTTGGAAAAAAGGTAAACCTGCATGCCGGCGTTTGAAAAAAGCCACCTCATGATGTTCCTGTAGATGCCCATAAATATCTCTGAAAAAAGCCCAAGTTTCTTCGATAGCTATACCAATCTTCATAGTAGCCTCAATCCAGGTACAACCGGTGAAACAATTCAATCGACAGCAATGCACCGATGTGCACAGCAAAATTAGCCCCCTGCATATGTTCAGCGATAACCTTTCGTAAGTAATCTGGGTTATAGTAACCACGTTCTAAGCTGCGTGGGCTGAGTAAGATACTCTCAACCCATTCCCGCAGGACTGTGCGAAACCACAAATTGTAGTTTGCGTAGGGGCGTTTTTCTTGAAGAGATCCTTTAAAGATTCCACGCTCATGCAGATGCCAGCGTAAAAGCCTGCCTGCCCGGATGCGCAGCTCACGGGCGCACATCATCATCGGCAATCCGGTTTCGGTAATCGGTATTTGAGCTAAATGCGGGAAGTTCTTAATAAACGCATTTTTCATCAAACGCCTCTCATAGCGCAACCCGGGGGTCAATTCGATTGAGAAATCGATGAGATCGTTGTCACAGAAGGGCAGGCGGACAACCGCCTGGCTGCGTACAACCTCAATACCTTTAAGCGTCATACGGGGAACGCGCTGATAGTAATCGAAATACAACCGCTGGTCAGCTAATGAAGCAGCTTGCGAAGCATGCATTCCGGTGATATATTCATCCAATACAACGCTGCCAATCTCTTGCCGAAAACTGTCGGTAAACAATTGGTGGTGATCGTCTGGTTCAAAGGTAATAACCCCCTGGTCACGGTGAACGGAGAGGTGAGCTTTTAATGAAGTTGCCTGGTCATAAGTAGCCCAATGTTGGTGGCGTTGACCAAATCCCATCATCGCATCGCCCAGAAAACCTTTGAAAATGACTCGACTGTATTGTGTTTCCCCCTCCAAGGTTGCCAGGGCGTGCAAGTTCACCAAATTTCCCATGCCATCGGTAAGCTGGACTGCCTCTTCTGCTTTATCTTTAAGCCAATCAGATTTAAGATCGAAGAAATGGTGATCCACACCAATAAGGTTGGCAACCTCGCGGGCATAACGCAGGTCATCACACTGAGAGTTTCCCCAGGTGAATGCATGTATAGGTTGATGGGTGTGGTTCACCAGTGACGGAAGTATCATCCTTGAGTCGATACCGCCACTCAAAAGGATACCGAGCGGGGCATTGTGTTCAGACTGGCGCCTGACAGCTTGATCGACTAAGGAAATAAATTGCTCCATCCATTCCCCTTCAGAGCGAAGGTCATAGTGCTCAGGATACTGTGCCTGCCAATAGGGACGGATATCGATCTGCCCATCTGAGTATCTCAGGACTGATGCCTGCCGCAGCAGTTTTACAGAATTCAACAAAGTGCGGTCATTGAGAAGATGGTCGAATGTCAGGAACTGGGCAATGCCGGCTGGATCCGTCTTCCGTGGCAATGTGGGATCAGCGAGTAAGGCACGAACACCGGAGGCAAACAATAATCTCCCATTGACTCTTGCGTAATAAAGTGGGTAAGTGGACAGCCTGTCAGAGATGAGTAATAACTTCTGTGCATCCTGATCCCAAATTGCAATTGCAAAAGAACCATTAAGGTGATCCACGAATCCTTCACCAAAGCGAAGGTAGCGCTGTAATAAATATTCAGCTTGATTATCGATGTCGAAGTGATAACCCTGGGATTGGAGGGAGCTCGCATCATCTTCGTAGTCGTAAATTTCGCCTTCAAGGAACAGGCAAATAGTGCCACCTTCATTCCAGACCGGTTGTGGCTCTGAATTAACAACACCTAAGGTAACTCGCCCCAAACTGGCTGCTGGGCTGTGATAATGATCAACTTGGTAACCATTCTCTGGATTTAAGGCATCCAACATGGCTGCTAATAATTTTTCAGAACCACCTTGTGGAGGAGTTCCAACGAAGCCTACCAGTCCTGGCATGATTTCGTTCCCTCAGACCAGAACTTCATCGAACATATTGGCATAGTTGCTGCCCACATAACGTTCCTGCAATTCATCTAGATTTAATACCACTTCCCGCAGATCATCTTTGGTGTTCTTCAATGTTTTTGCCTGTAAAGGTAGATTAGCAACTTTCAAGAAATCCAATAACTCCTTCAAAGTATTGTCTTTATCAACCAACAGATCTTCATAGACAATCTTATGTTTCGGGAGATCCAACCTGTTGACATAATCATCAAGCTCGTTATCCGCTGCTTCTCGCTCTTTGAGATACCGCTCAAACTGCGTAAGGTCAACTTCCATAGGTGGTAAGCGGTTTGATTCGTCATACAAATTCCAATTTCCAGACAGCTCGTGCAACCTGGCTGCGTTAATCCGTGAAATAACCGCTTTCACCCGGTTACGGCGCTGCATTTGGATGATGCGGATGTTTCTTCTTAATAGGAGATCGCTGAAACCGTCTAGATCCAATATATCGACTAACTTGGTCTTGAAACCTAATGCGGATTTCCTGCTGAGCAGCGGCACCCGGTAAAATTCATCTGCCCATGCCAGCTGCTCCTGGGCAGTCACGCCTTTTCCCTTGAGGACGGCAAAACGCTCGTATATAGCGTGGATATGCGGATGTGACATCAATAAGCTGGTCAAGTATGTGCTGCCATCGCGTTCAATGAACAAGATGATGTAAGGTGTAACCTGTGAGCGTAAAAAAATAGACATATTGAAATAAACCATTCTAAAGAGGAATTATGCGATTAGAGTGCGCAGCAAAACGGATGTCACCCCTCGGTTCGCCAACCAGGTAGGCTGGTGACGGATTGCACGCAGCATGGCTGAACGAGCCAACACCCTATCTCCCTGGGCATGAGCATCAAAACCAATTTCTACTGAAAAGTTTGCCAAGGCTGATTTTCGCTGGTTGCGCAGCGCATTAAACTCAGATGGCAGGTTGCTGTAAATTAATTCCAGAAAAGCTGGGGGGTCTGGGTTTTTCGGTGAGTTAGCTAAAGAAGCCAATTTGGAGGCAAGATGATGTCCCTCATCACTGGATAGAAGGGGGTCTAACCTAACTGCTTCACACAGGTGATGTTGAGCCTGTGCGAAGTCATAAGCGTGGAAACACTGCGCCATTGCCCTCAGGTGGGCACAGCTGTATGCGACCTTACGCAAGCGGCGCCAGTCTTCAGGCAAAGTGGGATCTGAATAAGTTTTATCTAAAACTGCAAATGTCGCGGCTGTCATCTGTGATCCAATTCGGGTCATTTGCTGGCGGTGAAAGCGGTAAAGCGATACCGGATTGTCAACCCAGCCCATGGGGCAACCCAAGCGTAGCAGACGCAGCCACATATCCCAATCTTCATAGGAACGTAAGCTTTCGTCAAAGAAACCGGCCTTAATCTGCCAATCACGCCTTACCAACACACTGCCGACATGTAGTGGGTTGCCCAGTAAAAGTTGACTTGGATCAGCTCTCAGTGGAGTGGCAAAGATGCTGCCAATTTTATTGCCCATCTCATCAATAGGGATTGACTGTCCAGCAACCAAACCTAGTTCGGGGTGGGCTGTCATTTCGGCGACCAAAATTTCAAGTTTTCGAGGCAGAAATTGATCGTCAGAGTCAAGGTAAGCAAGGAAGTTTCCTTGGGCATGCTGAAGCCCAGTGTTGCGCGCTGCAGACAACCCCAGGTTTTTCTGTCGAACATAACGGATGCGTGCATCTGTAAATGACCTGGCTATTTCGGGCGTGTTATCTGTCGAACCATCATCAACAACGATCGCCTCAAATTGCTGGTATGTTTGAGCTAAAACACTCTGCAGTGCCTCACCCAAGTAGCTTGCTTGATTAAATGAGGGAATGATGATACTGACCAGGTTCATGGCAACAACTGTCCGGTGCTTACGTTGCTGATATATAGATTCCCATCCGGTTGTGCAGCAAGCAATTCTAGCCCCAACCTGTGCACTAATTCGCCCTCACTTGGATTTTCCTGGCGACCTAATTGGGTGAAAAACAAGACAACCACCTGCCCCGATGCCAATCGTTGTTTGGCATACTCAATTTCTGCCTCAAAGTCAGGGTTCACCTGCTGCCTGACAGCTTCGTAATAGATAGGCAGGCGCAGCGATCGATGTTGCCCATTGAAATACACTCCTTCAGGGATGTTAGTGTAGACCAGCGTTTCGGAGGGTATATTTTGCATGGTTGTCAAAATTGGCGAACTTTTCCAGGCAACTGCTGAAAACCCAATGCCACGCTGACTGCTTGCCTGAACCCATTCAAAAGAGGCGCGCCCGTAAGCAAAAGCAAGGAATATGAACAAGAGCGCCAGTCCAGCCCGCCAAAAGCGTTGTAAATTTTGGATTT
>JACUUU010000293.1 GCA_014859065.1 Anaerolineales bacterium | reverse complement strand
CATCCCCACGTGGTTGGTAATACCGCCAGGCAGTTTCTAGATCATCTGCTTCTTCCTCACAAGGTTTGCACCATGAAGCCCAGAAGTTGATCACCATCACTTTGCCCTTCAGGTCTCTTGAGTCGATCTGCTCGCCATCGAATGTTGTCAATACGAAATCAGGGGTGGATTGGCCTATTGTAAATGGTTGTTCTCTTGATCTGAGTAATCCAAAAGCCGTAATTGCCAATAAGGTCAACACTCCCACCCAAGCCAGTAGTGCGCCGATTGTCATCCTTTTACCAAATATCGCGAGACGTCCCCCACGCATTTCGGGGGATTCGGCAGCTTCGTAACTTGTTGAATGCTCGTTTTCGCTCTTCAGATCCGATATCTCAGACATACATTATCTCCCAGCACGTCGTCAGTCCAGTACTTTGTCCAGGTTGAAAGGTTGGTTTCATCCCTCAAGCTAGCGTTTACGCAGTTCTTCTTCCAATCGAGCGATGTACTCGTCTTCGGGTGGTTCGCTTTGTTGATGTTCTTCACTTTCTGCAGCCTGTCTTCCTCTCCAGGATTTCAATGATTGGTAAAAAAGGAAGCTTGCTGCCAGAATAGCGACCGGAGGGATAACATAGAACAACCAGTTGAAACCACGTGCAGGAGGTACAGGCAACACCATATCTCCATATTCTTCCAGAAGATAGTTCTTAATTTGTGCTTCCGACCAACCCATCGCGATTTGTTCGCGGATTAATTCCCGCCATTGGATGCATGCCAGTGTTGGGCAGGTATCCAGGGGGATATCTTCGCACACCGGGCAATAGAGTTGTCTTGCGATGGCGTTGACCTCATCATCGGTCACCTCGCTTGGGTCGCGCTCCTGAGCTAAAGCTGCCCCACTGAAAATTAGCAGCAGAACAAGACTGGTGATCAGGGAAAACCCAAAAAAGTGCCTCATCGACATTTCTGTTTTGCTAACCTGTTTCTTAAAATATAGAATTGCATAAACTGTCTATCCCGGGATCAAACTTCAACGGTGGTCGTCCTTCTACGCTGGGTGTGTACAAGGGCTGGGACGGGGTCACGATCAGGCCAAGCTGCCACCATGGTGCCCACGATCAATATGAAGCTTCCAAACCAGACCCAGTTTACCAGCGGGTTATGATAGATTCTGAAGGTGGCGCCTTGAGTGGTAATCGGTTCCCAATCGATCAGCAGGACGTAAAAGTCCTCCTCCCAAGTGCTGCGCACACCGGGGATAGTCATCGGCTGTCGAGATTCATAATAGAAATCACGCCGAGGCTGCAGGTTGCCCACATATTGGTCGTTTTTATACACACCTAATTCAGCCCGAGCCACATTGCGTCCATCGGGTGTGTCGAAAACAGCCAGCGAATTGTATGAGATGGTGTAGTTCCCCAAACTCATTTGTTCCCCTTGCCGGATGGTTCCTTGAGTTTGGGTTTGAAAACCTTCAATCCCGATAATACCGATTGCCATTAACACAATACCCAGATGGATGACATATCCACCATAGCGGCGCCTGTTGCGTCCAAGTAACCTCCAGAAAGCTAACGGTAGGCTTTCGTCAAATCGTTTTGTACGTGCCAGGGAAGCTCGCCAAATTTCATATAAGGTAACAAAAGCAACCAGTGCCCCTAACCAAAAACCCAACAGCGCGCCAGGTTGGAAAATGCCGTTCATCAGTAATACGATCACCACGATCAAGGAGGCGATAAATGGTTTCCATATGGCGCGGCCTAGTGTTTTCGCAGTGGAGTGACGCCAGGCTGCCAAAGGGGCGATGCCCATCAGAAACAACAATCCGGCAAATAAAGGTGCAGTTGCTCTCTCGTAAAAAACAGCACCCACCGTAACTTTTTGTCCGGTAAGTAATTCTGAGATCAAGGGGAATATCACTCCCCAGAAGCAGATTATCAGAATACCGATGAACAGTAAGTTGTTGAATAGAAATAAGGCTTCCCTGGATAGGAGCGATGTGATCTGCATGCCCGATTTTAGATCGTTCCAACGGCGGAGTAATAGCGTGAGTGATATGATAAAGGTAGCCCCGATAAAGACAAAGAAAGCCGGCCCAATTTCACTTTGGGCAAATGCATGCACCGATGACAGCACACCGGACCTGGTTAGGAAGGTCCCAAATATCATCAGAGAATAAGTGAGGATGATCAGAACCATGTTCCAGTGTTTGAGCATCGACCGTTTTTCCTGGATCATCACCGAGTGCAGAAAAGCTGTGCCGGTAAGCCACGGCATCAATGCAGCGATTTCAACCGGATCCCACCCCCAATATCCTCCCCACCCGAGCACATCGTATGCCCAACGACCACCCAGAACTAAGCCCAGGGATAAGAACAGCCAGGCTACCAAAGTCCACCGCCGGGTGATTCGTATCCATCGATCGTCTGTCCGCCCGGTTACTAATGAAGCGATCGCAAAAGAGTAAGGGATCACGAAAGAGACGAACCCGAGGTATAGAAGTGGTGGGTGGATGATCATCCCTGGATGCCGGAGAAGAGGATTCAAACCACTCCCATCGCGGGGCGTAAACAGGGTTGCTCCAACGGGCTGTAACATCGAAGTCGTGATATTGCCTGTCTGAGTTAACCACAAGCGCGCAAACGGGTTTTCGAAAAAGATATTCAGAGAGATGAAGAATGCCAATGTAACCAGGCAAACTATGACCACCCAGGGTAAGAATTCACGGTCACGATCCCATTTCCGTAAAGTCACTGCTGAAGCAAAACCTGCCATTAACCAGGACCAAAAAACCAATGACCCTGATTGACCTCCCCATAACGCAGTCACTTTGAGGTAAAGCGGCATGCTTCGACTGGTTACGCTGGCTACGTACTCAACTTGATATTGGTTAGTCAAGAGCAGGTAGATAATGCTTAATGAGGAAAGGGTGAGCAAGGGGAAGGTCAGCAGCATTGCATTGCGTGCACTGTTTACCCAAGAATTGGAACCCGTTCGGACACCGTATATTGCTGCTGCAATCCCATAAAGCGAGGTGATGAAAGTGATGATCAGGGTGCCGTAGCCGAATGTTTCGATCATTTTTGGGGTAGCTCCAATAAGAACAACAATAAATAAATCGTTTCTTTATATTTCAATGCTTTTGGCAATCAAAGCGGGAGATTGGTGTACTAATCATCCCTCTACTTGCGCGGGAACAGCTTCCTCGTATTTTGTTGGGCATCTGAGGAGCAGTTCGTTGGCGTAGAACATTCCATCTTCGCCTAATTTCCCAGTCACGATAGCCTGAGCCTCGTGGCGCAGCAGATCCGGCGGAGGGTTTTTAGATACGACTGTCAGCTGTTGTCTGCTCGGATCGTTCACTGCCTCATGAAGCACAGCTGCTAACCCACCTTGAGCGTTGATCTCGTTGTTGTCTCCTGGCATATGCACGATGGTAAAAGTGAGCGTATCGGTGTCTCGATCGTAATGAATCGTATCACCCAAGACTGCACCTGAAATGCGCACATCTCGTCCGATGATCTCTGATCCTTTAGCTTTCAATTCATCCACGGTGAGGAAGAATTGGGCGCTTGCCAATGTAGAAGAGATGATTAGATAAATAATGGCGGAAATGATTAATAATCCACCGACGATGAATTTTGTGCGACCGCTCTTGGCAGCTTTCAAATTAATTGTGTTTTCCATTAAAATTACCTCGTTTCTATTTTCAAAAAGTGGGTTTGATCCATGCTTTGTGAAAAACTTTGCATTTTCAATTTTTCCACAAATTTATTAATTTAAGATTAACATTGTCACAATAGAGCATGAGAAATACTCTGGGCATTTTCCAGGAGGAAACTTTAATTCGTATGGGTTTCAAAATTCCCTGGACAATGCTTAAAGAGTTCGGTCTAAAACCCTTTCATTATTAAGAATCACATTGGACAGAACACAAGATCATTGGATATCAACGAGACCGCAGCGAATGGCAAACTTAACCAGTTCTGTGCGTGAATGCAGATTCAGTTTGTTCATGATCCGTTCTCTATGCCGGGCAACAGTTCTGTGGCTGATTCCCAGTTTCTCTCCAATTTGGATATTGGAAAACCCATCAGCCAACGCTTCTAGTACTTGCAGCTCGCGTTGGCTGAGTACATTTAAGCCTTCCTGGCTGGTAGGTTCACCTGGCTCAAAATTTTGAGAAGCAGATTGTTTGAGTAAACGCTGGTAATCTTCCAGCAACCAGCGAGCTAATGCCGGTTGAAGGTACACATTACCGGCCGCGATTGATCGTATCGCCGCGGCCAGCTCTTCCGCAGCCGCGTGCTTGGTAATATAGCCGGATGCTCCGGCGGACAGCATTTCGAAGAAATATTGCTTATCTTGATGTACGGTTAATGCTAAGATCAGACAGCCTGGCAGAAGCTTCTTGATTTTTCGGGTCGCCTCCAGACCGTCCATAATTGGCATTGATATGTCCATCACTACCACATCAGGCTGGCATTCTAATACAAGCGCAATGGCATCTTCACCATTCTCGGCTTCAGCCACTACTTCTAATCCGGTCTGAGTTTCGAGGAATGACCTCAGTCCCATTCGCACCACCTCATGGTCGTCTACCAGTAAAATCCGAATTTTTTTCTGCATGCAAGGTCTCCACTTAGCTGGTCAGATCTGTCGATGATTGTGAATCTGGTAAGGGGATCATCACCTTAACCGCTGTCCCTTTTCCAGGTGTTGACTGGAGA
>JACUUU010000292.1 GCA_014859065.1 Anaerolineales bacterium | reverse complement strand
ATCTCAACAAGGGGGCAACACAATATTGTTTAGCGATAAGCGATCATTTATCAACTTTTATGTTTCGAAATATAAAAACATATCTAGACCGGCAAGCGTCGGGGTTTTGGCGCTATTTGCTCGAACAAACGCTGTATGCCCTGGTTGGCTGGGTACCGACAGCCCTTGGGCTTGGTCTGCGCGCGGTCCTGTACCGCTTGATCCTGAAAATGGATGGTTGGGCAGCGATCGAAAACGGTGTGCGGCTGCGCTTTGCCAACCACATTCATCTTGGGCACGGCGCCTATCTGGATCAAGGCACCTACCTGCACGCCTGTCCGCGCGGGATCGATATCGGCGCCAATACGCTGGTAATGCACGGGGCAGTGCTGCATGTATACAACTTCCGCGAAATACCCCATTCGGGTATCAGCATCGGTAAAGACAGCCTGATTGGAGAATATAACGTTATCCGCGGGCAGGGGGGTGTACAGATTGGCGATCGGGTATACACCTCCCCCATGGTGCAGATCGTTGCTGTGAACCACGTTTTCAATGACGCACAGCGACCATTCATCGAACAGGGGATCACCGCTGAAGGCATCGTCATAGAAGATGATGTCTGGATCGGGTCAGGGGCGATCATCACGGATGGGGTGCGGGTTGGCAGGGGGGCAGTGGTAGCCGCCGGGGCGGTAGTCACCCAGGATGTTCCACCCCACAGTGTGGTCGGGGGAGTGCCAGCCCGGGTGATCAAAGAAATCAGCCAGGAGACAGCCAAGAATGGGGGAGCGGCGGTCTATTATCGAGAGGTAGAGGTGGGAAGATGACCAGTCTATCAGTAGTAATCCCAGCATATAATGAGGAAAGGGGCATTGCAGCCATCATGCAGCGTGTCCTGGCAATCCGGGAGGATCTGACCCAAGTCGGCATTGAAGAATTGGAACTGCTGGTAGTGGACGATGGTTCCAGAGACCAGACTGTGCAGGTGGCTGCAGATCTGGCCCATAATGAGCAAGGTGTGCGCTTGATCCAGCACCAACACAATCGTGGCTACGGCGCCGCCCTCAAGACGGGCTTCTCTAACGCCAAAGGCGACCTGATCGGTTTCCTGGACGCTGACGGCACCTACCCACCTGAGTTCTTCCCCCAACTGTGCAATGCAGCCATCAACGGCAGTGACCTGGTGATCGGATCCCGCATGTCTGGGACTGAGAGCAAGATGCCGTTGACGCGCAAAGTTGGCAACCTCTTCTTTGCCAGCCTGCTGACATTGATCGGTCGCCAGCATGTCTCTGACAGCGCCAGCGGGATGCGGGTCTTCAAACGGCAGGTGTTGGAACGCATCTATCCGCTGCCGGATGGGCTAAACCTGACGCCGGTGATGAGCACACGTGCTATCCACGAAGGCATCCGCATGACCGAAGTCCCTATTCCATATGAAGAAAGAATGGGGAACTCGAAATTGAGCGTGGTGCGGGATGGCTCGATATTCCTGCAGTCGATCATCTGGACGGTGCTGATGTATAACCCGGTCAGGATACTGGGGATGGTAGGGCTGGGTGGAGTGGTGGTTGCGATGCTGGTTGGGTTAGGGTTGGTAATTGCCCGGCTCAGCGGGATCACTGAGCTTGGACCTTGGGGAGTTGCCGCCCTGTTTGCCGCCCTGGTCTCTGGTGTGACTGGGATAAGCATCTTCGCTTTAGGGAGCACTTTCAACTATCTGGTTTCGCTTTTCTATAAGATCCCCATCAAGCAGGGATTGTTCAATCAACCCCTTTCAAAGCATCTCGATCGCAATTTTGGTTGGTTAGGAATATTTGGGTTGCTGGTGGGGCTGGCATTGGGACTAGTGAGCGTTGTCCTGGGGGTTAATGGTTGGGAGATTGCCCGCTTATGGCTTTATCTCTTAGGCAGCGCTTTATTCATCCTGGTAGGTGTCCAGTTGATCATTTATTGGGTCCTGACCAGCATTTTGGGTGAATTGAGCCGGAGGGAAGAACTGACCAAACGTGATCTTAGCGTGATTACCGAAGTCGTCTTGTGAGAATGTTTCATTGTCTGGATTTGCCGGTAATAATTCAAAGGAAATAGCTTTCTTGAGCTCAGAAAAATCACTTACCAAAGAAAACCTGGGGACGCGCCGGATAGCTAAGTTACGACCAGCAAAATTCCCGTCTGCTGATGAGATCGTCAGGCAGGTGCTGCTCGAATTGCCGCGTCCGGAAGAGGCGGTAGATATCATGCTGGTCAACCCTCCGACTCCGGATGGTGGCTATTATATCCGCACGCAGCACCGTGTGGGACGGCGCACCCGTGAGAATATGGTCTGGCCGCAGGTTTCCCTGGCGCAGATGGCTGCTCTGCTGCACCCTACATATAAGGTCAAGATTGTAGATGCCAACGCCGAGCGTATGGGTTGGGAGGAGTTTACCCAGCTGCTGGATAAATACCAACCGCGCTATTATCTGACCCAGGTAACTGCCCCGACACTCGAAAACGACATGTACGGCTGCTTCCTGGCGCATTCTCGCGGTGCAAAGACCATCGCCTTTGGTACGCATGTCACCCCAATCCCGCGCGAGACGCTGCGTCCCTACCCCAGCCTGGATTTCGTGCTGGTGGGTGAGGCGGATCTGTCCATTCGTGACCTTGTGGATCATCTGGAGGGCAAGATCGACCAGCGACCAGCCGATATCCAGAAACTCTTCGCCGATCACGATCCACTGTACAAACCAGCCATCAAAGAAGACGGCAGCGTGGACCTGGGCGGCATCCGGGGTTTAGCCTGGAGAAATGGTGAGGAGATCGTGGTCAACCTGCCCCGGATGTTCATCAAGGACTTGAATGACCTGCCAATCCCCATGCACGAACTGCTGCCACTGCAAAAATACCGCATGCCGCTGATCAAAGGACCCTTCACGTTCATCGTAACCAGCCGCGGCTGTCCTGCAGGTTGCACCTACTGCATCAAGCACGTCAGTTACCAGTACACCGCCCGCATGCGCTCGCCGAAGTTGATCATGGAAGAATTATGGCAGCTGAAAAAGCACGGCATCAACAATATCCACATGTATGCAGACCTGTTCACCGTCAATCGCGATCAGGTGGTGGAGCTGTGCCAGCTGATGATCGCTGAGAAGATCAATATCCGCTGGACCTGCAACAGCCGGGTTGACTACGTGGATGAAGAGATGCTGAACCTGATGGCACAGGCGGGCTGTTGGTTGATCTCGTGGGGTATCGAGAGCGGTAACGAGCAGATCCTCAAGCATGCCCACAAAGGCGCTTACCCTGATAAAGCTGAAAGAGCATTACGCTGGGCGAAGAGTGCTGGCATCAAGAACTGGGGTTACTTCATCATTGGTTTGCCTGGTGAGACCGAAGAGACTATCCGCCAGACGATTGACTTCTCCAAGAAATTACCCCTGGATATAGCCCTTTTCCATGTAGCAGCGCCATATCCGGGGACGCCGTTCTTCTTCGAGGTGGTGGAGAACGGCTGGTTTCGCCCGGGCACGCGTTGGGAGCAGGTCGACATGGACCGTGAGACCGTTTTGGATTACCCCAATCTGCCGGCAGAGCGCCTGCTTTACTGGCAGAAGCGCGCATTTCGTGAATGGGCGTTCCGGCCTGGACCGATCCTGACATACCTCAAGATGCTGGTTTCGGATGTTTCTACATTCAGGTCTGCATTGAGTGTGGGTTTGCAGCATCTCAGCTGGCAGTCTAAACGCGAGAAACAGCCTTAGGTCTATTGATGCATCGTTTTGTTGAGAACCATTGGTTCGCATTATCAGAGCTGGTTTGGGTGATGGCAGCCGGCGTTACCTGGGCGCTGGTGCCGCAGTTGGGATGGAGGTTGCTGCCAGTCGCACTCTTACCCTGGCTGCTTCGCCTGGCAGGAGGACAATTTCCCTTCAAGCGCACTCGTTTTGACTTTCTGATTTTGGTTTTCCTGCTGACTGCAGTTGTGGGTGCCTGGGCGGCATACGATCGGGAGGCTGCCCTGGCGAAATTTTATCTACTGGTTGCCGGTATGCTGCTTTTTTACGCCCTGGCGAGCCAGCCGAAAGACAATGTGTGGCTTGTAGCTGGATTATTCGCTGCATTCGGAGCAGGCGTTGCGATTTTCTTTCTGCTGACATACGACTGGCAGACGGACCCCGCGAAAATCAACCTGATCCAACAGGCGGCTGTCTGGTGGATGGGGAGAAGGCCAAACTTTCTCGCGGGGACTATCCACCATAATACAGCCGGGGGGATCCTGGCAATCACTGCGCCGTTTCTGATCGCATTGCTTTCCTACGCCTCAAGGGGGAGAATGATCCTGCTTACTGTGTGGGTGCTTATGGCTGGCGCTCTGTTGATAATTGGGCTGCTCTTCACGACTTCGCGGGGTGCATGGATTGGCTTGACTGCCGGCCTGGGAGTCTGGGTGCTGTGGTTGGTGAGCGGGAAGCTGTCTGGACGCTTCCAATGGAAGCGGTCTGGGCTGTTTGGGGTGGGGATAATGGTCAGCTGCATCCTGGTTTTTGGGCTTTTCGCACTTTATCCAGGTGGTGTGATCGACCTGGCAGGGGAATTGGCCGGACCGGACAGCGCAGTCACTCGTCTGGATCTGGCGCAGAACGGATTGAAACTCTTAGGGGATTTCTCATTCAGCGGTGGTGGTCTGGGTGCATTTGCGGGTCTTTATTCACATTACATTCGGGCTATCCCTTTTTTCTATTTCGATTACAGCCATAACCTGCTGCTTGATATTGCGCTTGAGCAAGGAAT
>JACUUU010000291.1 GCA_014859065.1 Anaerolineales bacterium | reverse complement strand
TAGCATTCAACAGTTACCTCATAATGCTGGCTTCTCCAGCCCAACAACTTACCTGGTTGGTTAACCTGGCAGGTGAAGCTGAAGCTGGGATCAGGCGGTCATACGATGTGCTGGATGTCACCCCGGAAATTCAATCACCGACAGATGCCATTATCTTACCCCAGATAAGCGGAGCAGTTGAATTCCAGGATGTCGAATTCCAATATAGCCTAGAAGATAAGGCGGCTTTACAAGATATCAATCTAAAAGTCTATCCAAATCAGGTTGTCGCACTGATTGGCTCGACCGGATCAGGTAAGACCACTCTTGTAAATCTGATACCGCGTTTTTACGATGTTTCCCGAGGACGCGTACTCGTGGATGGCTACGATGTCCGCACAGTCGATCTAACTTCACTGCGGCAGCAAATTGGCATTGTACTGCAAACCTCCACGCTTTTTTCTACAACCATTTGGGAGAATATCGCTTACGGCAAACCAGATGCTAGTTTGGATGAAGTGATCGCATGTGCTAAAGCTGCTCAAGCTCACGAATTCATCCTCTCTCTTCCTCAAGAATACGACACGGTCATCGGAGAACGCGGCGTAACTCTTTCGGGAGGTCAGCGCCAGCGGGTTGCTATCGCTCGAGCTCTTTTACTTGACCCTCGAATCTTGATCCTTGATGATTCCACATCCAGTGTGGATACCCAAACTGAACTTTTGATCCAACAAGCCCTCGATCTACTGATGGAAGATCGAACTACTTTCGTTATCGCCCACCGCGTTTCCACTGTCAAACGAGCTGACCTGATCTTGGTCATGGATGAAGGGCGGATTGTAGAACGGGGAAAACACCAAGAATTACTCGAGCATGGTCGTTTCTATTCCGAAATTTACGATTTACAACTGCGCAATCAAGAACGGTTCATAGAAGAAATTCAGGCACTCAAGGAGGATATTTCCCTGAGAAGTACATCTTCCTGGCTTGACGGTATGGAGGCAAGCGAGTAAAACCATGGCGCACATACCACTTCAGAACGAAGATATCCTGCGAAAAGGGTATGACCCCTACGTAACCAGAAGATTGATCGCCTTCGTCCACCCCTATTTATCCAGTTTCCTGGTGGCGATCTTGTTAATGTTGATCAATTCTGGTGCGGCAGTTGCGGGTCCTTACCTGGTAAAAATCGCTTTGGACAACGGCATTCAAGCTAACAATCCAATTGCCCTTCGTAATGCAGTTCTGCTTTACTTGCTAGCTGCTGGCACACAATGGATATCGATCTATTTTAGGGTGAACTTGATGGCAAGGGTTGGTCAGTCCATCATCTACGACCTTCGAGCCCGGCTTTTTGAACATCTACAAAAACTTTCCCTGAGTTTTTACAACCGCTACAGCGTCGGGAAGGTAATCACCCGCATTATCAATGATGTTGGTGTCCTGAGAGAATTCCTCACCTGGGCAATTTTGGCTATCGCGCGCGACCTTTTCACTGTGTTTGGAATCATCATTGCAATGGTCAGCATGAACGCAAATCTTTCTCTGTGGACTTTCAGTGTGCTGCCCTTAATGGTTATCGCCACGATTATCTTCCGGAAACGCGCCCGTGAGAATTATCGCCTGGTCAGGGCTGCAATCAGCTGGGTCAATTCAGTCTTGGCTGAAAACATAAATGCTGTTCGCGTGGTTCAAGCTTTCTCACGCCAGGAAGTAAATTACAAGTACTACAGCCAGACAGTAAATCGGAACAATCTTGATAAAAACTTGAGGGCTGTTCGGGTAGCAGCCGCTTTCCCCGCCACAGTCGATTTCCTCGGTTCGCTGGCAGCGGCATTGGTAATCCTGATCGGTGGGGCAGCTGTTCTCGGTGAACAAATTTCTGCGGGTGTATTAGTTGCCTTTGTGCTGTATATCGATCGCTTTTTCGATCCAATCCGTGACTTAAGCCAACGCTATGATAGCTTCCAGTCCACAATGGCAGGTGGAGAGCGTATTTTCGCACTCCTAGATACGCCAGCTGAAATCACCGACAGTCCTGATTCTATCAATTTACCTGAAATACGCGGCGAAGTCACCTTCGAAAACTTATGCTTCCATTATGATGACGACGAATTAGGAGAAAAAGGTCAACCGGTAATAAGACATGTCAACTTGCATGTTGATGCAGGTGAAACGATCGCCCTGGTTGGGGAAACCGGATCAGGTAAAACCACTCTTGTCAAGCTACTTTGCCGCTTCCATGATCCCCTGCAAGGTCGTATCTTGATAGATGGTTACGATATCAGGCATGTCACCCAACATAGTTTACGCCAGCAATTGGGATTAGTCCTGCAAGATCCATTCCTTTTCAATGGCACGGTCTATGAAAACATTCGTTTTGGGAGATTAAACGCTAAAGATCAGGATATCGAAGCTGCTGCTAAAGCTGTCGGTGCCCACGACTTCATTTCGCAGCTGCAAAAAGGATACCATACACCGGTTGAAGAAGGTGGTGCACTACTTTCTGTTGGACAAAGGCAGCTAATTTCGTTCGCTCGCGCTTTGCTCGCAGACCCGCGCATTTTGATCCTTGATGAAGCCACCTCCAGCGTAGATACTCAGACCGAGCGGATCATTCAACAAGCTCTAGCCAGATTGTTGACTGGGAGGACCGCTTTTGTCATCGCTCACCGCCTATCGACAGTGACTAACGCTGACCGCATCGTGGTGATTCATAAAGGAAAAATCGTAGAAGAAGGAAAGCACCTGGAACTATTGGCTTTACGTGGGCATTACTTCCGTTTATATTCATTGGGGCTGGAAGAATGAAAGGTATCAACCTCGGGGCAAGCCCCGAACCCTTTCTTTCGCCGCAAGCGGCGGGGTATTGGACCCGAAAGGGAATAAAACTCATTTTTCACTTACATTTTTGTAATCCCTTCTTACCTACCCTCATGTTAAAATGATTTCATCCGCAGTTATGCAATCATTTAATTTTTCTTTGTTGCCGACATGTTCTCGTCATCGCACCTATCCACACAAGATTCGTCTTCACGATGTAGATTTCTCAGCCTGATAAAGCTGCGGACATCATCCGGTCGTGTTAAGATAGTGCTGTTTAGCTGCTTGGCAGCTTTAGTTTTCTTGGGGTGGCCGCTGTTGAGACCAAAAGCCGATCCCCCTCCTGCAATCTCCGGCCCTGTCACATCCGCTGTGCGGGTTACCGCCAAAACACCTACTGCTACTCACACTGTTAGTGCTATCCCAACAGTTCCTCAATCTATCCCTATTCATGTCCCCGAAATAACTGACGCGACCAAAACACCTAATCGGATGCAGAGTCTGATCGTACTGGCAATCCAAGAAGCAGCATACAATCACCTTTTTGCTTACCAACCAGAAAGCCTGCAGCTAACCCGCCTCACAAATGGATTTTGGGATGATATCACCCCTTCAATCAGTCCAGATCAAACCCAGGTTGCGTTCGCATCCAATCGCGATAGTAACTGGAATATTTACCTGTTTGAACTGAAAAGCGGTAACATTTCTCAATTGACCGATTGGCCTGGTTATAAAGCTGCCCCTTCATGGTCACCGGATGGAAACTTCCTGGTATACGAAGCCTATGTGGAGGACAAGCTGCGCCTGGTAATCCTGGATGTGAGCGGAAACCAACCTCCTATCGTCCTGCGGAATCAATCCGAAGCGGATTTTTCTCCAAAATGGTCACCCCTCGGAAGGCAAATCGTCTTCACCTCTATTGTAGCTGGTAACCGTGGAATTTGGATTGCTGATCTGGATAAACCCAGCCATGAACGCTTCTCTAAACTTATCGATAATCCATCCGCTGCTTTCGATAACCCGGTTTGGTCTCCCGATAGCAGTCAGATTGCTTACTCTCGATTCGAGAATGGATTGCACAACATCTATGTCTGGGATACCAGTGGCAACATCCGGTACGTAGGCAGTGGAGACCATTCGGTTTGGAGCCCAGATGGATCCAGTCTTCTAACCACCCTGAAGACCCCCTACAAATCCATGCTCACTGCCTATTCAGGTGAGACATCGATCCTGACAATACCACCTCTGCTGCTTCCAGGTTCTGTCTCAGGTTTGACCTGGGGCAATACCAATTTGCTATCCCCAATACCGACTGCTATTCAAGGGGTAGCAAAGATAACGCCCACCCCACTTTGGCAGTCTACCGTGCTTGTAGAAAACGATTCACCATTGGTGTTCCTTGATAACGTCGAAGCCCCTGATCCCCGCCTGCATGACATGGTAGACGAGTCTTTCATTGCACTCCGTCAACAGGTGGTTTTGGTCGCAGGATGGGATTATTTAGCAAATTTAGAAAACGCATATGTTTCGGTTACTGCTCCATTATCACCAGGTTTGGGGAATGATTGGCTCTATACCGGAAAAGCATTTGCCACCAGTCCGCTGCCAATCAACGCCGGTTGGATGGTGGTTACCCGAGAGCAATTCGGCAGCGATATTTACTGGAGAATCTATCTGCGCGCTCGCGACCAGGATGGCTCTCAAGGGATGCCACTCAAGGAGTACCCCTGGAACTTTTACCTTCGAGACCAGGGAGATATGGGCCATTACGAACAGGGTGGGGGATACATGAATACGATCCCAGATGGTTATTGGGTAGACTTCACCGCTCTGGCTGCCGCTTACGGCTGGAATCGGCTGCCTGCATTACCAACCTGGCAAGCATCATTTCCTGCTGCCCGCTTCAATCAATTTATGCTCAACCAAAACCAGGATTGGCGCACCGCAATGTTGGAGCTCTATC
>JACUUU010000290.1 GCA_014859065.1 Anaerolineales bacterium | reverse complement strand
AAGGGTAAGCGGAAGTTATATAGATACCAATCAGTGTTGGCAACCAACATAACTTTATTCACACGATTTTCACTTTTTTGATAAATTCCGTCCATTTACTGCTTTCTGGCAGGCATTCAGAACAATCTCTGCGATCGTATCCCAATTCCTGTTCTCCGCATAATCCTTCTGAAGATTATTTCCCAATCTACTTGCATATTCGGGATCTAACAATAACTGTTCGATTGCATTTACCAGCTGAGCCGTTGAATCTGAATCAATGAGCAAGCCAGTCTCCCCATCTTTAATTTGTTCAGGTATGCCTCCAACTTTTGTAGCAATTACTGGACGTCCGTAAGCTGCTGCAAGATCAAGCACACCTGATTGTGAAGTCTGTGTATAGGGGAGGAGAACAATATCTGCATTCCTCAAGTAGTTATCGATCTCTACATCTTTTATCCAGTGGTTGACAATTTCAAGGTTGACAAGTTCCGACAGTGCCGTCTCATATGGACGGAGATTACCCTCTCCAATAATTGACAACCTAACTGGATGCCGCTTAGATACTTCTCCATATGCATCTAATAAGACATCCAAGCCTTTATAGGCAGTTATCCTTCCCAAAAAGAGAAGGTTGGTTATGTTTGATTGGCACTTCCCTTCACTAGAAGAATATCTCTGGTAATACGACAACGCTCCTGTGGGGACATAATCGATCGCCTCAGGCTGCGCTCCCCGTTTGTGTAAATCAGATTCAAATATACGGCTGAATAACAGATAGCGGTCAGCAAGTTGAATAGACCAATCCTCAAGATAACGAAAGACAAATCCCGACAAGCCAGGATGAGGGATTGGGTCATGTATAGCAATCACAGCTGGGATATCTTGGAGGTGCCGCTGGAGGAAAGGATTCCATGTAAAGAACATGGGAAACAACAGCACATCAGGTTTGTAACAGCGAATCTGTTTGGAGATCATTCTGAAGCGGACATTGTTCAAGTAAGAAATAAAGGCTTGGATGGTAGAGCGGTATGTTCTAACCTTCTCCAATGGCAGATCTGTTTGCTCCCAGGCAGTTATGCACTCTGAATATTCAGAGATAAATGCAAACACTTTGGTTTTCTTCGAGAGGTGAGTGGCAAGTTCAATGCTGATTGGGCCACCAGAACCTCTTCTGCCCAAGTGAATAACACCGATTTTCATCAAATATTTATGCTGCTGTAGAGTGAGAGCAGGCGCGCTTGCATCTTTGGCCAGTTGAATTCAGTTTCATATGCTTTCCTCCCATTTTCACCAAGGCGCTTGCGTAAATCTGGATTGTTTTTCAACTCTAAGAGCGCAGAGTTCAATGAGTCTGTATTTCCATATTCGACCACCAATCCACACCGATATTTGTTAATAATTTCATCCATGTTGGTATGACTGGCAACGATTATTGGCTTGCCTAACACCATCGCCTCAAAGACCTTGTTTGGGCTGGCATAACGATGATTTGGGATTGAAGGGTCATAGGTTGCGATTAAGGCATCTGCAAGTCGGTTGATTTCCAAAGCACGCTCGTATTCCACCCTGCCATGCCATTGAATATTCGTTAGCTCCTTTGCGGTTTGGATAATCTCCTGCTCATCTCCCCCAAAGCCAGCTAAGTCCAAGGATATATCAGGGTTATTCTCGAGAACCTCAATTAAGGAAAGTAGACCGCGTTCAATTTGCAAGTTACCCACATAAGCAAGGGTTAAAGAAGCTGGGGGCATTTTCTTATTTGCTATGTATGTATTACCTGCATCGAGCACGTTATTAATCACGACCAGGCGTTTGGGGCGTGATCCCTTGATCTGCTCTTTTCTGGCATCATCCGCAAGGATAACAGCATCAACAAACCTAATAACGCGCAGATCGACCCAACGGATCAAACGCTTTATCAAACCAGGCGTAGCCCTAAGCATATCCGCATAGAAGTCGAATATGTCATACACCACTTTCTTACCCCAAACGATCTTCATCATAAGCGCTGGCAGCACAGTATCGAAATCACAGGCATGGATCAAATCATAATTTGATCGTTTGTTGATTAACCACCACCCTAAAGCAACCTGCCAGCGAAGCTGGTGAGCAAGGTTAATAATCCCTCTCCCAAAAGAAGCTGTAACCCTTAACCGGTAAATCTGAACGCCATTAACCCATTCTTCTCGAGGATAACTCCCGCTCATATCCCAACCTAGCACAGAGACAGCATAATTCCCTTCTTGCAAAGACCGTGCAATTTTTGCCACTCTTGGATCTGGAGCCACCGGTGTTGCCCGGCAGATTATTACCCGCTTTAGATTAGCCAAATTTATTCAAACATCCATATGTCAATCAGCGATCTTTCTTGTGGCTAGTACCTGGATTTCTTCCTGGATCAATTCGTTTTGATAGAGGCGCAGGTCCTTGATCTCGACATTACTATCCTGGATTGACAGCGAAGTCTCAGGTCGAACATCCATCATACTACCATCCTCATTTTGCACCACCTCACCTTCCCATTCAGGTGGCCGCATTCCCACCGCAAAAAATCGTGCTGAAGGTTGTCCATTATCGTAGCGACTGTCATAATCCAACTCGCCAACAAGAGAGCCATCAATATAGAGAGCCAACCTCCCCTGTGGATATCCTTTCCAGGTCATCGTAACATGCCGCCATTCATCATTAGGGATAATTTGATCTGCTGCATTTTCCTCTAAATCTAAAGTCGCAGACACCTCAGGGAAGTTGCTCGTGCCATAATAGGTATCGATCACCCTGCGGTTTCCACCTGCCCGGGCAACGATTACTCGTAAGTCACGACCCAATTCTGGGGAAAAATATGAACCAGTGTATAACACAAAACGACTATCTTCCGTATGGAAAACTACCGCATCCCTAAATGGGCGATTGCTATCAAATTTCATCCAGAGTGAAATTGATCCTTCGCTCATCTCAAATTTGCCATCAACTGAATGGATCTTTTCGATTTCACCTAAGTTGTGATAACGATAAATTATGGCACCAGGTGTTGGCTTTGTATCTTTCATTTGCGGTGCTTTTTCTGGCTCAATTCCCTTCATATCATGGATAAAACGCCGTACAACCTCGCTCACAGACCCCATCGCTTCTGCCCGACCTGCTTTCAACCACAAAGCCCGATCACAAAAACTCTCAATTGTAGCCATACTATGCGAGACCATCACAACCGTAGTGCCTTGTTCCTGGTATGAATATATGCGGTCCATACACTTTCGTTGGAACTTGGCGTCTCCCACAGAGAGAACTTCATCAACCAACAAGATTTGTGGTCGCACACAGGTAGCCACCGAAAAACCGAGGCGTACAACCATGCCCGTCGAATAGGTTCTCATTGGCGCATTTATAAAATCGCCAATTTCCGCAAATTCAATTATCTCAGGTAACAGACGTTCTACTTCTTTATGGGTCCTACCAAGTAGGGCACTGTTGAGATATATATTCTCCATTCCGGTCAGTTCCATATGAAAACCAGCCCCTAACTCAAGGAGCGGAGCCACCTCTCCACGCAGAACAACTCGCCCTTTGGTTGGGACTAACACTCGAGCAATGACTTTTAGTAAGGTGCTTTTCCCTGATCCATTCTGGCCGATAACCCCAAATACCCCACCCTGAGCCACCTCAAGGGAGACATCTTGAAGCGCCCAAAACTCTTCATATTTCACTCGCCGCTGTAGCCATTTGATCGTATATTCTTTTATCCCTGAGAGGCGTTCGCGGGGTACCCGGTAACGCACCGACACGTTTTCTAACTTGATGACCGGTTTTCCGGAAACGTTGTTGTTTTTCGAGTTCGATTCAAACTCGGTAAGCATATTCATTAGATTTCGCAGTAAAGATTAAACCGCCGCAAATAAACACGACAAGTGATACCGAAGCCCCGATCACCCAGGTTTGCCAATCAGGTATTACGCCCTCAAACAAAGGAGCGCGAAATAATGTCAGCAGGTGAAGAAGAGGGTTCAACTTAAACACTGGTTGTACCCAATCAGGAAGAATTTCAAAGGGATAGATAATCGGTGTGGCATACATCCACATAGTCAGGATAACATCATATACAGGAAGCACATCAGAAAAATAAGCTGCCGCCGTGGAGAGTAATAGCCCTACCCCCAAAGCAAAGATAATCAGAAACAGCATTGCAACCGGCATTACTACAATTGAAAAATTTAATCTCATTCCAAGAATTAATGAAATCCCAAATAATGGTATCAACGAGATGCTCATATTAACCAATGCTGTCCCAACAGCTGAAATCGCAAATACCGATTTAGGAACATATATTCGATGCAGGAGATCTCCACTCCAAATCATGTCACTCATCGAACCTTGTGTGGTAGAGGAGAAAAAATTCCACACCACCAATCCACTTAAGATGTAAATCGCGTAATACTCAATGTCAAATCTGAATATGTTCGAAAAGACTAAGGTCAGGATGATCATAGTAAGGATGGGATTTAATAACGTCCAAACCACACCTAACACAGACCTCTTGTAGCGAGTTTTCAATGAACGCGAGATGAATTGGAGGATTAAATTTCGGTATTTGATGACAGCTAACAGTTCCTCGATCAATGGATGGCGCAGGTTAGCCGAATCATAGACTTTCTCATTAATTTGCACGTAATTCTCCACAAGATTTCTATTGCTTAGCCGTCTTTTATCAAAGCTGCTACTATCCTCTCTGCAGCATGACCATCGCCATATGGATTTACCGCGCGAACCATCTTTAAATAAGACTCCGGAT
>JACUUU010000289.1 GCA_014859065.1 Anaerolineales bacterium | reverse complement strand
TCTGTGGGGATTTTTGCTGATGACCCAGGCACAGGTTGGGCCAGTTTTCCTCTTGTACCTGTTGTTGTTCTTACTGGGGCTGAGCGCGGCGACGTTCCTGATCTACTGTGCCTACGCTTTGTGGCGGGCAGGTTACAGTTTGGAACGGGAAGCAGTACACCTGAAATGGGGTTTGCGCATCGAGGATATCCCTATGTCTGCGATTGAATGGGTTCGAACCGAGGTGGATTTAGGGTATCCGCTCCTATTACCTTGGTTGCGCTTACCTGGAGCGGTTTTGGGTGCCCGCCGTCTTCCAGACGGCAAACACCTGGAGTACTTCGCGGTGCATACTCGTCGCCTGGTCTTTATTGGCACACAAAAACAAGTTTATGCCATATCGCCAGAAGATCCGAAGAGATTTCTGGATATCTTCGGGCAGCTTATGGAGATGGGATCATTAAGCCAGCAACCAGCACGTTCTGTCTACCCAGCCGTGCTTATTCGGCTGGTTTGGTCGGATCGTATCGCACGCTACCTCATCCTGGCAGGATTTGTGCTCTCATTGTTGTTGCTTCTCCTGGTCAGCTTCATCATCCCCACGACAGCCATGATTTCTCTGAGGTTTGATGCAACTGGGGCGCCGCTTGAATACATTCCATCCGTCCAATTGATGTTATTACCGGTATTGAACACTTCATTTTTTATTGGCGACCTTCTCTTAGGGCTGTTCTTTTATCGAAAGTTTGAAAATCAACTGCTGGCATACCTCCTATGGGGGAGCAGCGTTTTCACGGGAATATTATTCCTGGGAGCATTGTTATTTATAATCCAAACCGGGTAATTATTTCAGCGTATGAATTATGGGTATGAAAATCGAATTCATTTCCTTTCTGCATTTTTCCACAATAAATGCACACTTATCCACAGAAAATAAAGACATATCCACATCTCTCTCCCCAAAGATCGTGAATTCATGGGGATAACTTAATCGGTGGTTATGGAACTTGTTATCGGCTTTATTCTGGGTGGATTGATCGGGTTATTGGCATATCGAGCTGGGGCTCTGAGCCGGAGTGGGGGATTTGCTGCCACGCTGGTTGGTGGTTTGATCTTTGGACTAGGAGGGTTTCCCTGGGCGGTCTTGCTGATGGCTTTTTTTATCTCCTCCAGCCTATTGTCTCGGGCATTCTCGCGGCGGAAAATAAATCTAAGTGACAAAATATCTAAGGGATCACGGCGGGATGCAGGGCAGGTTGCCGCCAATGGGAGTCTCGCTGCAATCCTGGCAGTACTTTACGCGCTGGCACCTGAGCAGGATTGGCAGTGGATCGCATTCGCCGGAGCTATGGCAGCTGTGAATGCTGACACATGGGGAACAGAATTAGGTATGCTCAGCCCTGGGCTCCCCCGTCTGATCACGAATGGACAAGTCGTTGAGCGAGGAACATCTGGTGGGGTTTCCCTCATGGGATATGCGGCTGCTTTTGGAGGCGCATTATTAATAGGCATTGGGGCTGGAGGGTTATCTGCCGTGGAAGGCAGCTTTGTGTTAGTGCTGCTGGTTGTTACCCTGGCAGGCTTATTGGGGTCCTCTTTTGACTCTCTCCTGGGGGCAACGGTGCAGGCGATATATTTCTGTCCGAAATGTGAAAAAACTACCGAACGCCATCCCTCCCATACTTGTGGGACAAGGACAACTCATCACCGTGGTTGGAGGTGGTTGAATAATGATATGGTTAATTTTGCCTGTTCGTTCGTTGGTTCGGTCAGCGCGGTTATCCTGTGGCAGTTATTCGTTTAATATGTCACATAGTTCTCCCAAATTGTGAATAACCGGGCAGGTGGCTTCTGGAAAAATCCCTTCGGGATCCAGCAGAACAGGGGTTAATCTCGCATTCTGAGCGCCGACCACATCAGCAAAATAGTTGTCCCCAACATATAGGGTTTGTTCAGGAGAGGTGTTCAGTAATTGCAAAGCCTGGTTGAAGATACCAATATCAGGTTTCCAGGAATTTATCTGACCGGCAGCCAGGGAAAACTGGAAGAAATTTTTCATCCCCAGGTCTTCCAATTGATGATCGTAGGGATCAATGCGGTTGGAGGCAACTGCCAGCTTGTAACCAGCATGATGCAACGTCTGCAGTGTTTCAAACACCTCAGGTGGTACCCAATCTTCGAATTTATAGTCTTCACTCATGCAGCGGTGGAGGTCGGCAGCCAGGGTATTGGCTTGCTTAAATTGGCAGCCAAATGCGGTTAGATACAGGCGCGCGTGGTTTTGCCAAAATAGATCAGAGGAATCTCCGAATCGCTCTAAATCAGCAAGTAGTTCTGGTGATTGAGCCCAGTAATAATGGAGCCAGCGTAGCGCTGATAGGTTATTCTTGTTGCTAATCTCAACGCCGAGACGCGCTGCGTACTCGCAGGTTGCCTGGTGGAAGGATGGACAGTTGTAGCGCAGAGTGCCATCCAGATCAAATAGAACTGCTCGAATCCCATTCGGTGAAAACAAAGAAATTCCCTTTAAGTAATAAAAATTTTTACCACCAGGCAGAATTTAAAAACCCTGGTCAGCCCCCAATTTCGCTCATGACGCGGTTTAAAGGCACGATCCCTTGCTCGAGGCCGTGACCCCATGGCTTTACCCAGATACCATCGACGATCAGCTGGCGGAGTTCATCAATACTTGCTCCAGCTCTAAGGGGAGTGAGCAAATCCACCTCGCCCTCGCGTAGCAAACAAAGTCTTAAGCGACCGTCAGCGGTTAAGCGAGCCCGGTTGCAAGCAGCACAAAATGGTTGGGTGACCGAGGAGATGAAGCCAATATCGCCCTGAGCACCAGGCAGATGGTAAAGGCGCGCTTCACCATCCAATCGACCACCATTAGCTATTTCTAATAGGCCTAGATTAGCCTCGATGCAAGCTTTCATCTCTTCAGCAGTTACGACCTGATTGAGTTGAAAATCTGTTGCGCCGGCAAAGGGCATCATTTCGATGTAACGTACCTGCCATGGGTTCTTCTGGGTGAGACGTGCCAAATCGACTATATCTTTTTCGTTGTATCCCTTGACGATCACAGCATTGATCTTGATAGGGGTGAGACCGGCATCCTCAGCGGCCCGAATACCTGCCCACACATCTTCGATCTTGCCCCAGCGAGTCAGGCGGCGGAACTTCTCCTGATCTAATGTGTCCAGACTGATATTCACTCGTTTTAGACCAGCTTTTGCCAGCAGGTGAGCCAGTTTAGAAAGCAGTACACCGTTGGTTGTCATGGTGAGGGAATTGATGCCGGGAGTGTGGGCGATTTCGTGGACCAAATTTACCAGGTTAGCGCGTACCGTTGGCTCGCCTCCTGTCAGTCGGATTTTCGTAAAACCCAACTTGGAAAAGAGACGGACGAACTGCAAGATTTCGTCATCTTGCATGATCTCTGCGTTGGGACGGAAAGTCATATCTTCAGGCATGCAGTAGACGCAGCGTAAATTACAGTGATCAGTGAGGCTGATACGCAGGTAAGTTATTTGTCGTCCAAATCGATCGATTGCCATTATCTAAACTATACCAGAAAGCCGAGGTATACCGCTTGAATAGGACAGCATATGTCTTATTATACCCAATCTGGCTGGTTGCGTGTGGTTAATTGAGGATAAAGTAATTTCTGAATGTGAGCAGCATGGTCGCGCTCATGCCAGACAGCCCGGCGGAGTAACTTGCGGGGGCTCCAGAATTCACCTTCAACACCCACTACCTGATAAGACCCAACCAGATTCGAGAGGACCTGGAGCAATCGATTGCGAACAACCGGTAACCTCTGGAAAGGATCTTCGGGCAGGTCTTCACGCGGGAATGCTAATCCCAGGCGGTCCAGGTACCACCATTCTGCACCACCAATATGGTTGATGATACCTGCAATGCTCCAGCGTTCGTCCGGAAAAGTCTTGTCAAGTGTGTTTTGATCTAGATCCTGGATGATTTCAAGCAAGTCGGCGCGGCTCCAGGACAAAAGTTTAAACCCTTGATCCAGGTCCTCCGATGTCAGCGCTTTCCAGTCGTGATGAAACCAGGCGTTTACTGAATACCCCTTTTCTACCCGATCATAATTCTCATCGATGGCATAAACCTCCCAAACATCATCCACGCTGATCTGGATCTCGTTTTCGGGAATCCAACACTCACCCTGGTTGTGGTCTTTGATCCAGGTGATATAGTCGTGGATCGCAGCGGAGGTGTTCTTCAGCGCAGAATCGCCATTTGGGCCGTAAGCGAAACATCCGGGATGACCAAGCACCCAGGCGATGGAGCGGTTTTCATCTCCGTTTTCCAGACCAATTTTATAAACCATGATGGTCTCCTTTCATGGAATCAAGTTTATGCTGAAAACCAGTCTGCGTCAATGGAGGCGCAAGCGATCCAAATCATATCCTCACATCCATAGTAATCCAATAACATGACAGGACCTTATGGGAGGTGTCTATTGAAAGAAACAATTAATCACTCTGGAGGAAAAATTTCATCCTTTATCCTGCCAGATCTGCATCAGGATTGTCCTAATTGCTATCACAGACGAATAAAAACTCGTTTTGGGACTAGAGTCTGATGACAACAGGACACTCCCTCTGCTAGACTGATCTCGTGGTTCGAATTAATTCTAATTCAGGAGGTTTGAAATGAGGGTAAAACAAAATAATTCAAGCAGCAAACTGTGGCCAGGTTGATTAATCCTGCTCACTAACTATATGGTGATATGTTTTAAATTTGATGAATGAATATCTACAGGATTTGATACTATCAG
>JACUUU010000288.1 GCA_014859065.1 Anaerolineales bacterium | reverse complement strand
TGTCCCAGGTTGGCAATGTTGACACATGCTCTACCCCCATGCACCAGCACTCGATAAGTCTCAGCAAACACACTTCTCAGTAAGCCTAGATAATCCTCCAAAGAGAGATCTTCATCGTACTCCTTGGTCACATTGTAAGGGGGGGAAGTCACCATCAAATGCACTGAATTGTCTGGGATCTCACTCATATTCTCTGAACTGCCCAATTTGATCTTGTTAAGATGTTCTTGCGGGAGTGGGTTATCAGGGACGGGAGGTGACTCGACCTCTCCGGATAATTGCGAGTACAGCCGCGAGCTGTAATATCCCGAAGAGTCGTGGCTGATGCGTGAAGTTGTGCCGAAACGGCTGGTCTGTGAACCTTTTTTCATTGGTCAGGGTGAGGATGCCAGTGTAAATTTACCCCTCATCACTTTCTAGCTCCTGCAATATATCCTCTAAAAGTGGACGTATGGATGGAATGCTTTCTTTGACAGAAATCCACACCAATTCTAAATCAACACCAAAGTAAAAATGAATAACCTTATCCCGCATTCCTGCCATTTCTTTCCATGGGATAATTGGATATTTCTCGCGAACACCCTCAGGGATATTTTTGGCTGCCTCTCCAATTACTTCTATTGAGCGGATAACTGCATTGACTGTCTTTTTGTCCAAGGTGAAATCATCATAGGTTTGTCCAGAAATAAACATTTCTGCATCTTCCATGTTCTGCAGTATATCTTTGATATACAATGAGATATTCCGTCTCATGTTGGGATCATTTCAGCGAAAATAGATTCACGCAGTTCTTCTCGTAAAGCGCGTCGAGGAACCAGGTCAACTTTCATATCCAGTAATTCACTCAAATAAAGCTCTGCTCCTATAAATTCGAGTAGGCTAATTGGACGAAGAATGTCAGCCAGTATGTCGATATCACTATCTGGTTTCTGCTCCCCACGCACGTTGGAACCGAATAATCCGACAATCTTAACACCATAACGTTCCTCAAGAATGGTCTGATGCTTGCGGATAAGAACACGTACATTTTCGAGGGTTTTCATCTTTCACCACAAATCTATTGTTTTTCAAAAAAATGCTGTACAAGAGTCAGCTTCTTTAAATTATATCCGAAACAAGTTCGCAATTTAAGAATAATTGCTAACTATTTCATATAAACCAGTGCCAAGTGCATTGTACAGGATGTTAATATAATTCGAATGCGTCTCAAGATTCCCTGGACAATACTCAAAGCGTTCTGTCCAAAACTCCTCCATCATTAAGAATCTCATTGGACAGAACGCTCACTATTGTTAGGTTTATAAACCAACTTTTCTGCCAAGTCCGTTATCTCCACCCTCATTGCCAGCTTTTCCAACCAGGACGGTGGGATACCGGTTTCCCCATAATAAGCTCCAGCTAGCTGGCCACATACCGCTGCGGTAGTATCAGCATCATCACCAAGATTGGCGGCCCTGAGCACAGCCTCTTTATACGATTGGGTTTTCATGAAGCACCACAACGCAGCCTCCAGGGATTCAACCACGTATCCCGAACCCCGTATCGATCCCTCGGACTTATGTAAATAACTTCCCTTTGCCAGGGAAACAATTTTCGGGCTGCCTGCAAAGCTCTCAGCCTCTGCCATTACAACTTCGTGTCGTGATTTGCCAGCCAGCGCTCGTACGATCATGCCTGCCAGTAGCCGGCAGGCATCCAGGCACTCTTCAGCGCCGTGCGTGGTCCGGGAACTCTCCACTGCAAAGGACTGTGCAGCCTGGATATCAGGGTAGTAAAACATCGGTATGGGAGCCAGACGCATGATCGAGCCGTTCCCAGCCGACCTGGGATCTGTTGAGCCGGCAAAAGGTTCACCACTCTTCTGGAATTTTCGCAGTGCCGTGGAAACCGTACCGCCAATATCGAAACAGGTCCCGGTGCTACTCAGGTAGCCTTCGTCAGCCCAGCGGACATAGCGTACCATTTGATCGTAGGCATCGAAGCGGCCGCATGCAACCAGGCTGCTTGTCAGACACAGCGCCATGGAAGTGTCGTCAGTCCACTGACCTGCCTGGAGGTTGAACGGCCCTCCACCAACCATGTCCGTCAACAGTGCGAAGCTGCCGCGCGCCTTGAACTCCACACTGGTGCCGACCGCATCTCCCACCGCTAACCCCAAAAGACAGCCTCGAAATTTATCTTTATCCTTCATTCAAAACTTTTCCTGGCATGGCATCGATCTATTAATTTTCTGGCTTCTACAGGGCAATTTGCATGACATATCCAGGGCTTCAGCAAAATATGGCTTTGAACGAATCAATAAATGGATGGTCAAGATCTAATTTCAATGCTGGAAAGATCATGGTAATGTAGAAGCACCCAGCTGCCTTAATAATCCCAGTAAATCTCGGTGGTTCCAACGGGCTATTATCATGCAATCCTCAATCCGAAAAATATCAACCCCGGTAAAACTAACATGCCTACCGGTTGGAGCTATACTTCCCATGAAATTGCCAGCATGCGTTGCATTCACAATGACCCGAGCAACCACCCGATCCCCTTCGGCAATCAAATCTTCAACAGTCACTTGTAAATCGGGAAAAGCAGTCTTGAGTGTAGCAGCAAATTGTTTAAAACCATCCCAACCTGATCCTCTCGGGTTGAGATGCTCCTGGTAGTTGGGTGAAAGCAATTCCTCGATCAATTCAATATTTCCGCCATTAACCAGTTCGTTGTAGAATCGTTTAACTAAATTTTTATTCTGCTCAGACATCCATCAGCCTCCTCTTCCATATAAATTTACAGAATACCCCCGTATTTCATTCAACCATCAATTAAACGAATTATAGTGTCTATCATAAATTCTGTCTAAATGAGCCATTATTGTTTAGGGTATTACTTCATGATTAGACCGAGCACAGTGAAACCAAACCGAAAGTCCTGACTGGCGTGAGACGAGTTGCGTGCTGAACAACGGTTCATGTTTCAAACCTATGCGGTACCTCTAGTACCATCGTGCTAAGAGCTGCCGCATAAACTGCGGTTCCGTTCAGGTCCTGATCAAACTGGGTTGCGAGCTGGCATAGCCGCATATCCTTGCCAGATATACCAATCTGCCACCCATACCGAGGTATTACCTACAAGATCTATTAATCCATAAGGACTGGCAACTCAAGATTAAAAGCCAAAGAGAATTTATAGCCAGTTACATAACGGCCCAATTTTTCCCATACTACCTCAGTTGGCAGTCGCTTACCTGCCTACTTACAGTATACGTTGGCCCTCTCCAAACACATCCCGGTTATTGGAAAGTCAACCTGACTAAGAGGGCAATTAACTCCTGGCCAATCCTGGGCACCCACCACTCTGTCGACTGCAAGAAAAATCAGTACTGCAGGTTTGCAACTTCATAACGATCGATCTCAAAGACATCAAGATAGATAAATCGTTGTGGTCACTCGTCATTACGGGCAGGATCGCTCCCCATGATGAACTCACCCGCCTGGATATAGACAACAGCTGCTTCCAAAAACTCAGCAAGTGCTGGATCATTGCCAGCGGCAAGCTGGCACAAAAATTCTAAATAATTCTGGTAGTATCTAGGTGTGCAAACCTCAGAGAAAATGAGTCTGCTGGTCAGATAGACTACCAACAACCCACCCAAAATAGCTAGCCACCATCCATTTTCGTGAGATCACGACCTGGAGCTTTCGACTTTCCATCACCTTGTCTGGTCAGATTACTGATTGCTGATTTCCTGAACATATGGAATGCCCAATTCACCTGGAGTTTACTCGTTCCAGGGGTTTAGACCTACTACCCTCCAGGCAAGATGAACTGCAAGCCAATCACCCAAATTAGGCTATGCTGCAGCATCGCCCACAGGACTGTGCCATCCCGTTGCACCTGCCAGCCCCACCCGAGGCCACACAGGAACGGCACCAGCATCACTGCCATCACTGCCCAGGGTGGAGCACCTACGAATAGGGGTCCGATATGCCACAACCCAAACAGCAGCGAATGTAGTACCAGTCCAATTTTCTTCCGCCCCTTGATAATCATCACCATCACAGGAAGCAACACCGATCTGAAGAACAACTCCTGGGATATCCCACTGGCTGGAGCGTAAATAAAAGCCCCTTTCCAGTTCCAGCCACCCCAGAAACTGAAAGGTAAGACCGCACCCAGCGCAACTAAGAACACGACTGTCAGCACTAAAAAACCTGGCCGTGAGAGTGGTCTCGCCACCAGGTACAGCTCCTGCCGTGAGTGGCCAACTAACAAAAGAATCCCTAAGCCAATTAGCCCGGGCATAAACCCAAGTATGGCTGACCACCCATCGCTGATATACCCCACCACATAGAGGGTTTGCAGCGCAGTGTATCCAGCCCATAAAAGTATAACTACACCTGTTGGCACACTTATCCTGCTATTAATCCTGTTCACCATTAACCTATAGACCCTAAATGGTTTGACAACTCCATGAATTGCATTGTTAATAAATCTGGTGGTCTTTCTCGATTAAGCATTAAAGCTGAATGTACCATATTAAATGCCTTTCATTCTTTCAATCACCCTGATAAATTCCTCTGGGTGGACTGTCGAGAAGGATATGTCCTGTACCAATCCTGATTTCTTCTTGAGCGAAACTACCACCCTTGGATACTCAAGGAAGTTGAACGAAGCCCGGTACCTATTTCGAATGGTCATGAAATGGATTCCAGCTCCTCCATATTTCATCAAAGACGGCAGCTCATGCAGTTGAATATACTCGATATTATTTAACGCAATAACCCAGGAGAAAATGCCAAAC
>JACUUU010000287.1 GCA_014859065.1 Anaerolineales bacterium | reverse complement strand
TCATCCAGGTCACCATCCACAATGTAAGGCAAAGGCATGAAAACGTCACCGGCGAAAAGGACCCGATCTTCCTCATCCAACACGCCGATGTTATCTGCGCTGTGCCCTGGCAGAGGCATCAATGTCAATGTCTTCTTACCTACTCTAAGGCTTATTTCCCCTTCAGAGAATGTCAACTGTGGCAGCACAATTTTTACCTGCCGAAAAGACATGCTCTGTTTTCGGGCTTCCTCAAGGGAAGCCCGCCCACGGGTATCCAGCCACTCTCGACAGAGAGAATGTGAGACCACCATTGCACGCGGAAACAATGCGTTTCCCCAACTATGATCAGCATGGTAATGAGTGTTTATGACATATCGGACAGGGACCTGGAGTTCTTGCTCGATAAAATTGCGTATCTGCAGCGTTTCTTCAGGAAGGGCTAAAGTGTCGATTACCACCGCCCAGTTCGTGCCAATAATTGCACCTGCATTGACCTGAGCATAGGCCTCACTTTGAAAACAATAGACATTGTCTGCAACACGTTCACGTTGGATCATATACTCATCCTATTTTCCCGTCAAAAATGCTTCTGTGATTAGGGAACATATTTGACAGAACAATTCAGGCTTTGTCCAGGCATCTTCTTGATTTACCTGAAATTAGACTTTATTCCAGGACAAAGCTCATTAGCTCGTTGAGAATAAATTAAAGATTTTTACCAGGCTTATTAATCTACGCAAGAATAGCACAAATCAGGGATTAAAGTCAAGAAAAACCATCCAGGAAAAGGTTTTTTTATTTTTATTTGACTCCCCGAGATATTGTGGTTATAATTCGCTCTAATCTATAGAAATTTTTTCTCTCTCTGGGAGGAGTAGGTGGTAAAGGTACTGACAGAGAAGGAGTGGTCTCGGGCTGAGAACCCCCACAGATGCCAGCCAGCGAATGTCGCCCAGAATAGTTGCCGAAGAAACCCTGGTGAGTTGCATATTGCGTAATAATGCCTCATACCGGTGGGAATAGACCGGCACGGGAAGCCCGTTATAGCGAATCCCGATGATTGTCGGGAAATGAGTGCGCCGGGAATTAAACGGCGAATCGAGGTGGTACCGCGGAAGTTACCTTTCGTCCTCAATGGACGAAAGGTTTTTTATTAAGGAGAGACCATGGACACAAATGACATCCCAAAGACGTATGATTTTCGAGACACGGAAGAACGCATCTACCAAAATTGGGAAGAAAATAAGTATTTCAAACCTGCCAACGATCCCAACCAACCAGGGCACGATCCTGCAATAAAGCCCTTTGTCATTTCCATCCCACCTCCAAATGTGACTGGAGAGCTCCATCTGGGGCATGTAATGTTTGTTGCGATGGAGGATCTTATGATCCGCTATCATAGAATGAAAGGTGTGCCTACCCTCTGGGTACCCGGTTCAGATCACGCCGGTATTGCCACTCAGTTACAGGTTGAGAAATCACTGGCAAAGGAAAATCTCACCAGGGATGAAATTGGCCGGGAGCGATTTTTAGAACTCTCTTGGGCTTGGAAAGAAAAATACGGCGGCATTATCACCCAACAGATCCGGCGGCTGGGTGCCTCATGCGACTGGGATCGGGAACGCTTCACTCTGGATGCTGGTCTGTCCCGGGCGGTACGGGAAGCATTTGTGCGTCTTTACGAAAAAGGCTTGATTTATCGTGGACCTCGAATAATCAACTGGTCACCAGGATTAAAGACTGCCGTATCTGATTTGGAAGTGGAGTATTCCATGGAACCAGGAAAACTCTATTACTTCAAATACCAGTTAGCCGGCTCAGCTGACGAGCATATCCCGGTCGCTACTACCCGACCAGAGACCATCCTGGGAGATACCGCGCTAGCCATCCATCCCCAAGATCCTCGCTATCAAAAATATATCGGTCGGAATGTAGTTGTACCCATCCTGAAAAGGGAAATACCCGTAATTGTGGATGAATACGTTGATCTCGAATTCGGAACCGGTGCACTAAAAGTCACCCCAGGTCATGATCCCAATGACTATGCGATCGCGCAGCGGCACGGTTTACCAGTTATCTCAATCCTGGATGAAGCTGCTCGTGTTACAAAGGAAGGTGGACCATACGCCGGGCAGGATCGCTTTGAAGCTCGTAAAAATTTGTGGGATGATATGCGCGCAGCCAACCTGGTCATCAAGGAAGAACCTTACATGCTCAACATTCCCCGCTCTCAAAGAGGTGGTGAAATCATCGAGCCCATGGTATCAACTCAGTGGTTTGTGAAAACAAAACCGCTGGCAGAAGCAGCTTTGGACGCAGTACGTTCAGGCCAAATTCGCATCGTCCCTGAACGCTTCACCAAAGTCTACTATAACTGGCTGGAAAACATCGAGGATTGGTGCATATCACGCCAGCTATGGTGGGGGCATCGCATTCCGGTGTGGTACTGTCAAGAGTGCAACAAGATGACAGTAACTCGCCAAGATCCCACTAACTGCGTTTATTGCAGCAGTGAGAATATCAATCAAGACCCGGATGTGCTTGATACCTGGTTTTCTTCAGCTTTATGGCCCTTTTCAACGCTTGGCTGGCCAGATGAGACACCTGATTACTGTTATTTCTATCCCACCACGATCATGGAAACTGGTTACGATATCCTCTTTTTCTGGGTTGCGCGTATGATCATGACGGGTTTAGAGTTCACTGGTAAACCTCCTTTTCAGACGGTGTACCTGCATGGCTTGATTCGTGATGAACGGGGAAAAAAGATGAGCAAGTCATACGAGAATGCAATCGATCCGTTAGTAGTCATGGATGACCTGGGGACGGATGCTTTAAGATTTACATTGCTGGTGGGATCCACACCAGGAAATGATGTCAACGTCAGCGTGAAGAAGGTGGAAGCAAACCGCAACTTTGCCAACAAAGTGTGGAATGTAAGTCGGTTCGTGATTACAAGCATACAACACCTTGCCGAGGTAAAAGGTCAACCTCCAGATACTGAATTCATCAAAGACCAGTTAGATAAGAAAACGGATTGGACGGATGCTGACGCCTGGATCATCGCTCGTACAAGAACCCTGGTTCGAGATATAGAACGGTTGTTTCAAAACCACCAATACGGAGAAGCCGGACGTCAAATTTATGACTTTATCTGGAGTGAATTTGCTGATTGGTACGTTGAGATAGCCAAGCAACAAGTTTCCGAGGGCGGACAGCGAGCTTATCAAACCGCGCAGATTCTAGTTGATGTATTAGACATTGGCCTGCGTTTTTTGCACCCTTATACACCCTTCATAACCGAGGAACTATGGGGTTTTCTAAAGCAAGCTTGCCTTGAATTAGACCCTCCTTTGATCCCCACCCATTTGTCAAGAGCAGCTAAGACAGAAGACCAGGTTTGGGAAGATGCTTTGGTTGTCGCTTGCTGGCCAGAACCAACAGATCAAGAGGATTGGGAAGATCAAGCAGTAACTCATTTCAGTCTCATTATCAATACAGTTCGGGCAATTCGAAATACGCGGGCAGAGAAAAATATTCAACCCTCCAAGCGCATTCCAGCAATCATCGTCGCAGGCGAGCATGCTGAAATGTTTCGACGACAATCCGCTGCGATTGCCTCTCTGGCTCGACTTGATACAAAGCATCTGTCGATAACTGAAACCTTACCGTCTAAACCTAAGGGCTATATTCCTTTAGTGGTGGGTTCAATTGAAGTTTATCTCTCTTTGGAAGATACTATCAGCATTGGGGAAGAACGCACTCGCCTCGATAAGGAACTGGCGGAAGCAAGTGTTCAAATTCAGCGGTTAACTAATCTTTTAAACAGCCCCTTTGCTGAAAAAGCCCCCCCACCTGTAGTGCAAAAAGAAGGTGAAAAGCTAGATCGTTTCAAAGAAGCAGCTAAAAAGCTGAAAAACCAGATCGAATCACTGGAGGGTAAATCCAGGTCAGAGTAAAATGGAAGTTAAAATAGTCCACAATCAGTAGAAAAGCACGTGAATCATAATTAACCGCACAAAAAGGAGCGTAATATGAACGACCACGTCTATAAGATTATTGAACTAACCGGATCATCCCAAACGACCATTGAAGATGCGATCCACAATGCTGTTGCCCGAGCAGCCAAAACAGTTCGCAACATGCGCTGGTTCGAAGTCGTCGAAACCCGCGGCTATATTGAGGATGATGAGGTTTCCTACTGGCAAGTAACCGTGAAAATTGGCTTCAAGATTGAAGATTAAGTACCTTGTCACTTAGGTTAGGAGAGGTAAATAATAGGAATAACAGGCTTTACAAGAGCAAGAACCCGTAATTCCTACAAAGGTCGAGTCAAATCCTTGGCTGAAATGGATGATAATGACTATTCTAAGGTTGTATTTTATATCATTTCATAACCCATCAGGATTGACTCGACCACCTTCGATCGGCTCATTAAATGCTCTGTGGAGTAGGTTACAGTGCCAAAATCAACAATTCTTAAAGCATTAGATGAAAGTAGGAAGCAATTGGTCAGCACAATAGAAGGTCTCTCTGATGAGGACATGCAAATGCCGACCTTAGCCGGTGAGTGGTCAGTAAAAGATATCCTGGTTCATCTCACGATGTGGGAAGCAGAAATGGTCAAGTTATTATGGCAAGCCAGTCAGGGGATGAAGCCAAACACCGCTCATTTTTCTATAGTACCAATCGATGAGATCAATGCCGAGTGGTTTGAAGCCAATCTTGCCCGCTCCTTAAATCGAGTTATGGATGATTTCCATGCAGTCCGGAAACAAACTATTCGCCGTTTAGAGGATTTCACTGAAGATGAGTTAGATAATCCCGATCG
>JACUUU010000015.1 GCA_014859065.1 Anaerolineales bacterium | reverse complement strand
AGAGTTAGTAATTGGTTACTTGGAAAGTATTATAGCCAACCTGGCATCTCAAGAAAGTCGATGGATTGTATCTGCTCAATCATTCCTAGAGATTTATTAATCTCAAAGGGACATTTATCAAGCTTGTTCGCTTTCGCGTTTGTGTGAGTTTAAAATGGCATTTATGAGCCTGATTGCCACTTTCAATCAGACTGATTACAATCTGGCACCAACTATATTACAAGAATCTGGAGTGGTGATCCGATCCAGCGGTTTCTTTGACTTCGACGGAGATGGCAACAGCGAACGTTGGCTTACTCTTCGTCACCGCCAAGGTGGTGACCTGGAATTGTGGATCCTAAAACAATACTCAGGAATAATCCGAGCTCTATTCGTCGATTACATCACTTCCAACCAGCCATATTTATCCTATGTGGATGGAAATAGTGACCCACCTCTGATAAGAGTAGACCCAGATATCACATTTATCCTAGAGCGAATCAACCAAGATACAGACATCGTTGTTACTCACCAAAAGTTAGAGACTGTCTTCTCCGTAGATCTAACCCAAAAAGCGTTGAATCAGATTGGTAAGGAGTTACTAACAGGAAGAGATCCCATTTATATCCGAACAGAATTACTCAATCTTGAAAGATCCTCCATCTTCACCTGCAACTACACTACTTGCCCTCAATTCTTGTACACCTTGGGTTTAGCCAATGAACTCGCTGGTGATGAAAATAAAGCTGTGGAAATTTATTTACAGCTTTGGCGTAATTATCCCAGCAGCCCTTTTACCACCATGGCACGCCTAAAGATAGGTGGTGAAGCAGTTGGCCCCACCTCAACCCCAACACCCCTCCCGACTGATACACCTACTCCTTCACCTACAATAACTTCAACGGCAACAATCACACCAACAGGACCTACACCGACACCATCAGAAACACCAACCACAACTCCTACGGAAACTCAGACACCCACAGACACTCCCACTGAAAATAGCACATAAATGAGGTTCCTAATGAGTACCAATTATGGACCTGTTAGTTAATAAAATGGTATAGAGAGTTGTTTTAAACAATGGAAATTGATGTCACATCCTATCCACGTTCAAGTTGGCGTTTGTTGATCAACTCAGCCTACCCAGGTGCTCGTAATATGGCAGTTGATGAAACGGTTTTAGAGTCAGTAGGTCGTGGTGACTCACTCCCCACGTTGCGTTTATACGCCTGGGAACCTGCCTGTATATCATTAGGTTATGCGCAATCCTTTACAGATATCGATCCTAATCTACTCAATCAATCTGGTTGGGACATAGTCCGTCGTCCCACTGGGGGTAGGGCAATTCTACATATCGATGAGCTAACATATTCAGTCATCGCTCCTCACTCTGAAGCCCGTTTGGCTGGCAGCATCCTTGAAAGCTATTACCGTCTATCACTGGCTTTATTAGCAGCGTTACACATGCTAGATATCCCTGCCAAAGCCAGCCCAAATAGTGAAACAAAAGAAGAAAATCATCACCATCCAGGAAATCGAAGCAGTAATAAGCTTTTAAACCCGGTTTGTTTCGAAGTCCCTTCCTCCTATGAAATAACAGCTTTGGATAGAAAACTGATCGGTAGTGCCCAGGCACGCCGTAAAGAAGGGATTTTGCAGCATGGATCACTGCCCTTATATGGGGATTTATCGCGGATCACTCGAGTACTAAAATTTGATGATGAAGAATCACGGGAAAAAGCAGCGGCTCGTTTACTTAGGCGTGCAACCACGGCAGAGTCAGTTCTTGGGATTCGCATCGAGTGGGAGGTTGTGGCTCAAGCTTTTGTAAAGGCTTTTCAGCAGGTTCTTAATATAAATTTGATCGAGGTTCCCCTAACAAGCACCGAAGAAATTCAGACAAACGAATTGGTTAGGACCAAATACTCACACCAATCCTGGATTAAAAGAATTTAATGGGTGGAATAATTATTGCAACTAGAAAAATATGTTATTCAGGGTTGGGGTGTTGGGCTCAGGAATATCACATCAGAATAATCCCCAAGATCCATCAGGAGTCGGTATAAAAAATTCTCGGCATTTTGCTGGGCAACCTCGAGGATACCATCATCCAGAGCTGACTGGCGAATTTCATGTTCCGAAGCCCGCCGAGCTGCAGTCTCCAATTGTATATCCCCCCTGGTTAATATGCCACGGTCTCGATCATAGATATAAGATTTATCATTATCCAAAGTTGCAACGAATATTTCTGCTTCTGGTAACTGGATATAAAGGATATTATCCTGAACCCGGATATCGTCCGGACGTAATTTTTGCAAATCGACACCAGCTATGACATAACCATGAGCGATAAACAGCAACCTGTCTCGAAAAAGGAAACTGAAAGCACCACCACCAACTTCAGCTGTGATCACCCGCTGGATAGTATATTGAATAGTTTCTAAGCGAGAAAGGGAACGTACTTGCCTGATGATAACGACAGGATCTACGATGATAGTCGGTGTAGGACGCATGAAGCGGGCAACCTGGGTACTGAGTTCTGTTATCGGACGAGCCGCTTCCTGGGTTTGTCGAATAGCGTTTCGGACAGCAGACACCGTAATAAAAGTGCCTACCCCTAGAACTATCAGAATACCACCTATTAATACCCAAAGCCAAATAGGTAACCGACGTTTCGTTTCCACAATGTAGTGATTATACTCTGAAAATGCCTGTCGGACTGTTGACTCTTCATGTTCATCTACCTGGTTGCTCTTCGTTGAAGGAGAAGCGCCGCCGTTTGAAACCTTTATTAGCCCGATTACATCGAGAATTCAATATATCAGTCGCTGAATTAGAAGATATGGATGTTTGGCAAGATGCAATATTACAATGTGCTTTGGTGAGTAATGACAATGGTCATGTCCAAAGATCACTTCAAGTAATTGTCCATTGGATTGAAACTTACTGGCCGGATGTTACTATAGTGGATCAACAGCTGGAGATTGTGTAATTCATGGCTGTCTTCCTTGTTTTATCACGAATTACACGTTTGTGGCTTGCTTTATTAAATTGAAAAACAGATCGAGAGGTTGGGTGTTGGAATAAGAATTAACCGACCAACCCCCGCGCGTCGATATAATGGTGGCAAGGATTTTTTCCCTTCAAACCCACTCGTAGTCTTCGGATATCATTCTAAGACTATTGGTTAGATCCCATTTTTGGTCCCGTGATTGCAATCCAATTCGGCTGGCTTCCAGCCATTGTGTGGTTTTTTAGTGGGATTCTTTTTATGAGGTGGGTTCAAAATTATCTGACTACTATAATGTCTATGCGCAATAAATGTAGTAACGTAGCCAACTTAGCTAGCAAATTATTATCCCCTCGTTCTCGTAAAGTACTCCTATCTTTTATCTATCTTTACCTGTTAATCATTATGAGCGGTCTCAGTTCTATTATGACTCTGCTGATGGTGAGGGAAAATCAAAATGCGCTCGAAGGGCGCTAGAACAAGTATAGCCATCCTCGACCAAATTTAGTCATTTATCTCTTCTTCTTTTTCTTCAAAGCTGCTGCTGCTCGGTTCGCGAACTCTGAGGCTGGCCAGGTATCTAATACAGCATTGAACTCCACAGTCGCTTGTGTATCCATGTTCTTACGCAAGTATGCTACCCCCAGGTTATAGTGAGTGGCAGCCTCGTTCTTAACACTCAAATACCCTTGATCGATTTGTTCTAGAATATCCTTAAAGATAAATATTGCCTTATCCAACTCGCCTCTTTGTAGAAATGCAGTTCCTTGATTGATCTCCACAATCATCCGGGAGTTGTGATCAGGCCAAACCTGTCTGGCCAACTGGTAGAAACCATCCGCTTTATGGAAATCCCCACGGCGGGCAAATAGGTTGGCCAGATCAACTAATAACCGTGCCCGCATCGTGATCAGGTATACCATAAGCAAAAAAATTCCTGGATGTATTGAAAAACCAACCCATGCGGATAAACCACTTACCAGCAGTGTGAACAAACCAGCCTCAATCGCAAATTGTGCTGATAATGCTTCCCGTCTAAGTAGGGTTAATCCACCAAAGACCACAATATAGAAGAACCCCACGATGAGTATAACAATTGAAGGATTCAAGATAACCTCCTTATCATATCCTACCACCCATTGAAGTATATAGCCTTAGTGGAGATTGTCAATACTTTTGGGTGTTATTTGTCATGTCACATTCGTGATAATTACCATTTGACCCCCTTACATTTTGCGTGTTTAATTGTATGCGTGGTAAAATTGATTTAATGTTTTACTTAAGTAAGTTGGAGTTTTATCGAGGTCGAGCTGTAGACAGTTAGGTCTCGCTGCCTCGAACAACAATCTCTGGCATTATGTATTTTCATAACAGCACTCCCTTCAGAAAATTCGGTGACATTATCGCGTGGATAAAGATAAAATGAGAGAATCTAAATCTCTCAAAAATCCGGTGGCATGTGGGGGATTAAAGAACCGGTGAAAGGAGGAAATAGCGCTAATTTGTAATAGGGTTATCCCTTTTGGTCACGATTTTATCAACTATTAACGGCATGAATTTCATCAACTTGAAGATTAGAAATTCCGGAGGCAATTATGGACGCAATATTAGTTCTCCTTGTCGGTATCGTGGCAATAATCATCGGCTATGGGTTTTATGCCAAGACGATAAACACAAAAATTCTCCAACCTGACCCTGCAAAAGCTACACCTGCAAAAATGTATATGGATGGAGTGGACTTCACACCAGCCAACCGTAATGTCCTATTTGGTTACCAATTTAAGTCAATTGCTGCCTTAGGTCCTATCCTGGGACCGATTGTTGCCGTTCAATGGGGTTGGCTACCAGCATTATTGTGGATCGTCTTTGGTACATTCTTCATTGGTTGGGTGCAAGACTACTCAAGCATCATAATGGGAGTGCGGGAAGAAGGACAAAGCTTTGGTGCGCTCAGCTATCGACTGATTTCCCCTCGTTCACGCCTTATCCTGATTACGTTCATTTACTTTTATCTACTCCTCATTATGGGTGCTTTCGGGTTGCAAGTAGGCTTCGTCTTGTTGACCAATCCCGCAGTTCCCCTAGGTGTCCTTTTAGTAATCTTGATTGGTGTGGTAGCAGGACAAATGACCTATAAATGGAAGGTTGACATCCTGCTCACATCGGTACTCACAGTAATACTGGCATTTGTGGGTATTTGGTTAGGCACCCAGGCTGGTGTGATGAACTTCTGGCGATCCCTGTTTGGCACTACTGGTGGAGCAACCAGCCCAACCCTTTTCCTCGAAGTGACTCAGGCGAGATTTATAGGCACTATTTTGGTACTAGTTATCTGCTACTTAGGTGCTGTCTTGCCAATCTGGCGATGGGCTCAACCGATTAACTATGTCGCCTTTTGGATCGTGTTCCTGGGTATCCTGGGAGGCATTATAGGTCTGTTGATATGGCGGCCCGGTATGGAAGGCTTCCCTGCTTTTACAACCTTTACAATCGGTATTGGACCGCTTTGGCCAATCCTTTTCGTCACTATCGCCTGTGGTGCCATATCTGGATGGCACAGCCTGGTTTCATCCTCAGGTACTGCCCGGCAACTTGAGAGTGAAGCCGACGCGCTCTATGTCGGCGGTGGAGCTATGTTCCTGGAAATGATTTTCGCCATCATGGCTTTCCTGACAGCCACAGTCGCTTTAGGTGGAATGACCGGGTATGTGGACGCTGGTGGTGGAGGTGCTGCTGCAGCAATCTTCTCCACAGGCCTGGCTGCATTCATGAATCAATGGGGTTTGGATCGCATTGCCGGTGAAGGATTCGGTATGGCCTATGGTTCTGTCTTCCTGACCTTAATGGCATTAACGATCATGTATTTGGTTGTTCGCTTCATGAGGGTGGCAAGCGCTGAAGCTTTGGGAGATCGCTTCCCAATCATGCGCAATATTCACGTTGGCTCAGTAATAGCCTTGCTATTCACCCTGGCGTTGATTTGGTTGGTTCCTTTCCTACAAATCTGGGTAGTCTTTGGTGCAGCCAATCAATTGATGGCTTCCCTGGCATTGCTGCTGGTCACTTTGTGGTTGATGTCAAAGGGCAAGAAATACATTTGGGTCCTTATCCCATTTGTGTTCATGTTCATCACAACCATCGCAGCCTTGTTATATAAAGCCTACGAGTCCTTCATTATCAATTTACCCAACACTGAAACCTGGCAAGCTATTTCTGCTAACATTATCATCGGATTAATTTCCATAGTGCTGGTGGTTTTGGCAGTTATCCTGGCATGGGATGCTTACAAAGCATTCCGGCGATTTCAAGAAACAACAGCCGCACAGGTAGCTTGAGAGGCAAAGCCTATTCAGAATTGATGTGCAGCGCAACCATAACTGCTTTTACCTCTAACCGGTTGCGTTGCACATCTACCTGACTTAATTATGCATCCAGAAACTTCTAAACGAACTCCCCACTATAATCTTAGCAATCCAGGTAAAAGAGAAAAATGGGCGCAAATTACCAGGAATGCTATCACAGTAGCCAAGCAAATGATCTATGGAGCTACTGTATATGAGATGGTGCGTGATATTCACAAAGAACGCGCCAAGCTCGAGCACTTATTCGTTGTGATCGTTTTTGGGGATCTGTTGGGAGTGCCCGTTCTACCACCTTATTACACCTTACGCTTGTTACCCTACGTGATGCCAGACATCACTGGATGGAAGCATGCCATGCTTCGAGAGCGAGATATTACAGATCTATGTGATCAAGAGATCACCTGACTCATATCACGAAATATTTGAGGTAACCTTATGACTGAAGAAGAAAAGAAACCAAAGTTTATGGATAGTTTCAAAAGTGTTTTATATGGCATGGCTGGTCATGATATGGCTCGCTATGCTCTTAAGACACGTGGTAGCATGGAGCATCTATTTATCTTAATAACAATGGGAGATTTATTGGGAGTTCCAATTCTCCCACCTTACTACAGTTTACGTTTGCTCCCCTATGTGGTTCCCCAAATCAGTACCTGGAAGCGTCGAATGTTGCGCGAAAAAGACTTGACGGATGCATTAGCATAATTAGGAGAACATTATGCCACTCAATGAAGTATTTGAACAAAATCCTGATCGCCGTTATATCATGTTTGGTGGAAAAGGAGGGCTAGGTAAAACCACATTTAGCGCTGCAACTGCCTATTGGTTGGCAAAAAGGGGATATAAAGTCTTGGTTTTCTCTGTAGATCCCCAAGCCAGCCTATCAGACATCTTTAAACGTGATATTTTCGGCCAAGGTGCGGTTGAAATCATGCCAAACCTCTTTGCCCAGGAAATTGATGCAGATAGACGTATCAAAGAATACCAACAAGAGATCCGCCAAAAGATTTTGGATATGTATGGCATGGAGGAAATTCCGGAAGAAATCGAGAACTACATCCAAGCCGCTGCTGCTGAACCAGCTATGGAAGAGAGCGCAATCTTCGATGAAGTAGTTGACATAGTCGTCAGCGGGAATTACGACTATTACATCTATGATTTGGTGCCACTGGGTCATGCGTTATATTATCTGAGCATGGCCTCTGTATACGATGAATGGATTGATAAAATAACCGGCTTGCGAGAAGAAATGTCCGAATATGACCAGGTAGCCGCCGTGATGCAGCGCAAAAAAGAATCTGAGGAAGACATGATCCTCAAAGAGCTGACCGATATAAAATACCGCATCAATACATCCTCAAGCATTTTGACTGACAGAGAAAAAACCGCTTTCTTTTTCGTCCTCACTCCTGAAGAAATGATCATTTTAGATACTCAGAAAGCAGCTGGCTTGTTTGCTAAATTTGACGTCCCTCTTTCTGGGTATATTGTCAACCGTGTGATCCCTGAAGAGCTGGCATCTCAGGAAATCCCAGATTATTTGCGCAACCGGCTAGAAATGCAGAAGGGATACCTTACAAAAATCGATAAGTTATTTGGAAACGAGGTCCTTGCGCGTGTTCCCGAATTCGAACGAGATATTACCGGACTTCCTATGATCGAGAAGATGGCTATAGCCATGTTTGGAGGTTTAGCATGATTGAAAAATCAATGCAACAGCACATGCTTGAACTCCCCCGTCTTAAATACGTTTTCTTTGGCGGGAAAGGCGGTGTTGGAAAAACAGTTTTAGCCGGTACTGCAGCTATCTGGGCAGCCCAAAACGGCAAAAAAACACTACTGGCTTCTACAAATCCTGTACATTCATTATCTAGCCTGCTCACCCAGGATGTGTTTGGCAAACCTACACCTGTGGAAGGTGTCGACAACCTGAATGCATACGAGATCGACACTAGAGACACCATTGAGAAATCCAAAAAAGAAATACGGGAGAAGATCCAATGGTTTTTGAAATACGCTGAAATAAAAACCAAAGCCGATGAGTTCGTGGAATCTGCAACCATGAACCCAGCCTTTGAAGAATCGGCAATGTTTGAAAATATGATCGATTTGATGTTCGAAGACAAGTACGAAGCTTACATTTTCGACACCGCCCCGACTGCGAATGCACGCCGTCTCTTAGGTATGTCCAGTGTATATTCAATGTGGGTAAACAAGATGGTACAAAGCCGTGAAGAAGCTCTCTCGCTCAAAGATTTGCTTTCCTACAGCAAGAAAAAAACCGAAAAAGACCCCTTGATGGAATACCTGATTAACCTGCGTCAGCGAATGGGCAAGGCGAAAGAGCTGCTCACCGACGATCAACTTACATCCTTTTACTTTATCACATTACCAGAAGCATTGCCGATCGCTGTTATTACCCGTTTTATCAATTGGTTCCACGAATTTGGAATACCTGTCGGTGGGGTAGTGGTGAATATGGTCATAGATAAGTCTAATGTAGGTCCAAACTCACCTGAATTCATCAAAAACCGTATAGAAATGCAAGATGAATATATGGAAGAGATTGAACAGAAATTCGATGGTTTGGTTCGCGCTGTATTGCCTCTCTTTGAAACAGAGATTCGTGGTGTGAATATGTTGAAAAGGACTGCCGATTTACTGTATGCATGATATTAATTACTCATAATCACGGAATCATCGGCACTATCTGGTGATTATTTAACAATTCCAAGGAGTGCCTCGAATACTGCTTCTGGAGGTTCTCCTAAGAGGTTTGGTAAACGTAATCGAAGTATTAGGTGCGGCTTCTTGCGATCAATTGAGATTTTCTGCACTCCAGATCCATATTTCTCTAGAAATGTGGATATCTTCGAATAGTCACTTTCCAGCCCTTTGCTTGAAGATAAAATTTTGAATCCAGAAACAATCATACCTGGAGGGGCACCCTCTTGACTTGTCTTGGGATCAAGGCGTTGCCCTTTTTGAAAGTTGTAACGGGTTATCTCAATGGCTTCTTTGGGAGTAGAGTGTAAATCCGTTTTTATGATTGCCTCATCCGTTTTCCCACGTATCCGGTTGAATATCCAAATTGGCAAGATTTCCCTCGATTCCAACAAGAAAACTGCCTCAACTTGGCGAAAAGGTTTCCTGGCTTCTTTTACCACCATGCGTCCTCCAGAGGCTGAAGAACCAATCCAGGCTATATCGCTGATTTCTCCCAAATACTTCATCCCATTAACCATCCAGCGTGATACAGTCTCGCCTCTCCGTCGATTATAAATAAATCCACCAGCAAACCAGATTGCTAAGGTTACACTTAATCCGATCATTATCCATTGACCAAGATCCATGACATCCTCCGTAGGAACGAGCGTGCGTCAAATAACCTGATTACTTCAAGAAGAATAATTTACTCTTACAAGACCTAAAAAAGATTAGTTATGTTGTCAGTTTAGCCCAGCTTTATTGGAATGTCAAAGATAATAACCACAATCGAACAAAATCCTGACGACCCGTTTTTGAGTATTACACATCTGTAGTATCAAGGGGCTACTGAAAGTCAATCAATCTTGTGATTATGTGCCTTATGAGTACGTACTTGTTAACCAAGTGAGAATATTTTTAATTCGTGGTAGACTTGCAAAAACCAGATGATCTTCAATTGTAATGCCGCACTCTTTCAATGACTTAGTTATTGTTGGCAGGATACTAATACTAATCTTTATGCCAGTATGGTTTTCTTTAACCTTGATTATTATTACCTATAAAATTTCAATTCTGGAGGAATAACAATGGACTTATCTTTACAAGGAAAACGCGCCTTAGTAACCGCTTCCAGTCGTGGATTGGGTTATGCCGTCGCAAAAGGGTTGGCACAAGAAGGTGCCCGGGTGGCCATCAACAGCCGTAACTCTCAAAGGGTAAACACTGCTGCTGAGAAACTAAGATCCGAGGTAAACGCCGAGGTTTACGCTGTTTCAGGAGATGTCTCTGATCCCGCTACACCTATTCGAATAGTTGAAAAAGCCTCCTCAACACTTGGCGGATTGGATATTTTAATTACCAATTCAGGTGGTCCACCTGCTGGGCTTTTTGAGAATTTCGATGATGAGGCCTGGCAACAAGCAATCGACCTAACATTTCTCAGTCATGTTAGATTGATTCGGGCAGCCTTACCCTACCTTTACCAATCTAAAGCTGCCAGTGTTTTATCGGTAACATCTTACTCGGTAAAACAACCCATACCCAACCTGGTTCTGTCAAACAGTATCCGTGCAGCGACAGTCGGGTTGACGAAAACTCTAGCATTAGAGTTAGGTCAGGAAGGTATCCGCTTTAACTCCATTCTTCCAGCCTGGACAGAAACTGAAAGAGTTTACGAGCTAATGTCGCATCGGGCAAAGGTTAATAATTCTACAGTTGAAGAAGAAATGGCTAAACAGGCTAAAGACAGCCCATTGGGTCGTATGGGAAAACCTGGTGAGTTTGCTAATGCAGCAGTATTTCTGGTTTCACCTGCAGCTTCCTATATCACTGGTGTGATGTTAACTGTCGATGGAGGTATGTTCAAGGGAATATTGTAATAAATCGTCGAGAGAAACCATCTGACAGCTAACCAGGCAATTGGTTGTCAACCTTATGATTTAAACCAACTGCCTGGTTCCAATTTTTGGCTTTAACCTAATTTTAATATCCAAACATCACCTTAGATGAAGTAAAACTTTCCCTTCACTCCATAAATCTTCAAGCCGGTAAAAACCTCGCCGTTCGGGTGAAAAAATATGAAGGATGACCTCCCCAAAATCGGTCAATAGCCAACCGTCTTCTGATAAACCCTCCACCCGTCCTCGCATGTCAAACTTCCTTTTTATTTCTTCAAGCACTGAATCTGAAAGTGCTTGTAACATCCGATCGCTTGTGCCAGAACATATCACAAAAAAATCAGCAAAAGTAGAGATGTCGCGAATATCGATCAAAATTATGTTTTCCCCCTTTTTTTCCTCTAAAACACGAACAATGGAATGAGCAATTTCTAATGTATCCAGGGACCACCTCTCATTTTAATTCTAAAAGTTTGATAACCCTCTTGACGAAAGATTGAACAGTAGCTTCATTTTATTAATGACGCAGAATATATATGTGTATAAATAGCACCACCAGGTTTTAATTCAGATTTTAACAAGTGGACTTCACTTACATTAGCAACACCTAAGAACCCTACACTATAATTTGCTAGGAGGTTGGAAATTTGACGTATTTCGACTGAGTTTGCATTACGGGATACCCGACTCAGAGTTAAGTGCGAGGAAAAAGGACGCTCTTCTCGAGCATAACCTAAACGAGTAGTTTCTACCTCGATGCCATGCTGTAAGGAATTTAATTCGTCTGGACCTTCTAGCCCTATCCAAATCACCCGTGGCTTTCTAATGTTTGGATATGCTCCTATCCCACCGACGCTGATTTCAAAAGCTTGGTATCCAGATGCGACCTGGGAGATTAATTCTGTAAGCACCTCAAGATTCTTCAATGACACATCTCCAAGAAATTTCAACGTCAAATGGACATTTTGCAATGGTACCCAGCGAACAGGTAAATTTCTGAGCTGCTCCTTCAGCTCACCTGATATTTTTCCTACACATTCTTGAATATCAGGAGGTAAGTCAATGGCGATAAAAGCTCGGATTACTGACATTATACCTAAGCCTTTCTTCCCCTAAAATTAAATCCCTATTGGTGTTCCATCTGCGAGGACAATGAATTTTCTCCAAAAACCATCGCTACTATGCTTGGCCAAAATGACTAATAAAAATATCGTTCATTGCTTTACTCACTGAGAGTCGTCCTTTTTAAGGACTTCATCAATTACGCCTTTTAATTCCTGAAAAGATACGGGTTTGGTGAGATATTTCGATGCTCCAGCATCCAAACCGAACCGAATGTCTGAAGGCAATGCTTTGGCAGAAACAACCACAACAGGTATTTTAGCTAGATAAGGATCATTTTTAAGGAATCGTAATATTTCTAAACCGGAGACTTCAGGCATCATTACATCCAATATCAAGACATCGGGATTCTCCTGGGCAATCATTTTGATTGCTTGCGCCCCACCAGAAGATTTGATGACCCTATAACCACTCATCAACATCATTTCTGCAAACATTTCTGCAGTATCTGCTTCATCATCTATGACCATAACCATCTTTTTGGCTGAAATCATTAATTTTCTCCAGGGATGAGGGTGAATTCTAGCATGAAAACAAAATGTTCTTCCAGAGGTAATAAATGATTGGGTTCATGTGAGATTGGACAATTTATGTATAAATTCTATCGGTAGATTCTTTGATATTATCGCATAAATTATGGTTGAGAGAATCGATTTCATGAATGAAAATCACTTTATTCAATCTAAAGATGATAATAACTGTTCATAATCATCTAACGTGTCTATGTCGTGCAAGATTTGTTCATCTTCAACCTCTAAATATTTAACCTGATAACGATCGAAGAGAGCGCGACCACCTACATCCCCATGTATTTTTTTAAGATCAGAAAAAGTGTCTCGATCAAACAAGACCGGATTTCCGCGTTTCTCGAAAAATTTTGGAGCGACAATTGGAGCTAGAGTCTTAGCATGCATATCAACCAAAGAACTGAGAAGTGATGGTGCAATCATTGGTTGGTCGGCTAATATAAAAACGGCAGATCCTACCCGTTTCGGTAATGCATCAATGCCCACATGCAGCGAGGTACTCTGACCTTGCTGCCAATTCTCATTATTCACCACTTTAACAGGGAGATCTTCGATCTCATTCTTAATTTGTTCTAAATAAGCTCCTAGGATAACGATTAATGGCGAGAAGTTGGCTTGCAGTGCATTTGTCACCACATGGCGAATCAACGATTGTCCTCGCCAATTTAATAGCTGTTTTGGCTTACCCATCCGTTGAGAACCACCTGCCGCTAAAATAATACCAGCAACTGGTTCGTACACTCCAGCGATCTCTGGTTCAAATGTGCTATTAATATCTTTATACCCCCCCTTTGATGTTTTAGCCGCACCACCCAGAGAACTAATTATTGCAGCATCAAAAGAATTAATCAGTTCATCAGCTAATTGCCTGGTGTGAAATTTGTTATCTAATCTATCAAATTGATTCAGCAAGGCAACCCGGCGAACACCGGGAGGGATATTCTTTAAACCTCCTTGGGGGTGAATCAAGACATTTCTCAGGCCAAAAATTGAGACTGGATCTCCTTCGTTTATTCCTGAGACACGTGAAAATTCTTGCGGCCGGTGAACCCAAGCATCAGTTAAAGGCTTGCCTATACCAGAAAGACCACTAACAACAATTACGGCATCCAGTAGGGTTTGTCGGCTTTTTTTAACAGCCTCAGTTTGCTTCTCATCTGAAAAATCTTGATTCCAAATTTCAGGGAAGATAGCTGGTTCGTGAACCGCCGGGGCTTTCAAAGGGAGCTTTTGAGCACCATCAGCTTCGACCAATAAAGCGATTTTTCGCCTATGAGCGAGTCTAATAAGCGATTGCAAAACAGAGGGGTGCAAGCCAGAAATGCGAGATTCCCCTGTCTGACGACCAGTGAGCAACAACACAGCTTCAGGCATCTCACGGTCGAGCTGCTTTAGGTCATCTATTGATTCAACACAATGGTGCTGGTCTGCAAAAAAAGTCTGCTCAACTGACAAATGAGTAGTGGTCGTGACCAATACAGGTTTTGGCAACTGATTTGCAATCTTAAATAACGCAGTCGTTTTTCCCCCTGATCCGACCAATACCAATTTTGGCGCAGATGATACGCGCAAAGCTTGGACTAAATTCATGGGAACAATCTTACCTTATTCAGTCACACAAATGGTTTTTCCCATAATTTCACTCGAAAATGTGGAATGGAAAGGATTGCCTCAAGGACTCCTCCACCTATTGCCAGGGATTTATCCGAGACAAGTGTGCAATATTCTGGATCAGCACGTGGATCTACATCACCAATTTTCAAACCTTTTCTTACATGCACATCAGGGTGCACCAACCCACGTAACACCCCTTTAAAGGGTGATACCACAGGAATGCCGTCCACTTCGGCGATAAGTTGATCCTTTTCTAGAAATTCTCCGATTTGGACACACGCGATTAAACGACCGCCCGCAGGTGCTCTTAACACTCGTTCAACACCTTTATCGAGAACTACATCCGGAATTCCAGTGTCTTCTTTTGCTGATCCCGTCCATAAAACTCTCCCCAGCGAATGACCACGGTTTGTCTCGACTACAACGTGACAATTCTTTCCAGCCTCAAACCCAGGGCCCAGTCCAACCACCAATGGAGCTGCGTCCTTTCCTAGATCTGGAGAGGTTTTCTTCATACTAGCATCTACCACAACCAAAGGTTGTAAAATTTTGCTAAATTTAAGTTGGGGATCCACTACAACAGGAATCATCCCTTTAGATAAGACTTCAATAATTTCTTCCTGATTATATACACGTTTGGCAGTGACATCTTCGACAGTAAATTTTCCTCTGTAAATCGCTTCTGCGAAGGAAACAAATCTGCGAACAACCAATGGCTTCGGCTGTTCAGTGATCACGACAAACAACCCTGCACGATGCAATCTTATTGCTACTCCGCTCCCAAGATCTCCTCCACCACGGATCAGTACAAACGAAGATGTCAAACAATCACTCCTGTGTATCTATTTGATTAACAAGTTACCTCATTATATCAATGACATAAATTCCCTGGCTTACGTAAACCTAGAATGTGCAAGATTACTGGAGGAATCCTGAAAAAAAGTCCCCAACTCGAAAGACGATATTCAGAGATTCACCGTAAATCACATCATTTGCTATATTCTTTATTTCAACATTTAGAGATTTATATTCTTCCTAATCCTTTAAGAACCCGCTCGGGAATCAAGGGGAACTCATTGAACCAGACTCCGGTAGCATTCTGGACTGCAGAGATGACAGCCGGTGCTAAAGGCAGAAATGGCATCTCTGCCATCCCTCGGGCACCCCATGGGCCGATAGGATCAGGATGTTCAACAATAATTGATTGGACACGCTCGGGAATATCCAACACACTTGGAATCAGATAGGTTGAAAGATGAGGGGTAAGCACAAAGCCGTCTTTTTGGATAAAATTCTCCAGGATTACATAGCCAGCAGCTTGAACCACTGCACCTTCGATTTGGCCTTGTATCTGCTGTGGGTTAATAGCGCGACCTACATCATCGGCGCAAATAACATCAACAATGCGAGTGTGACCAGTTTCAGTATCTACTTCAACCAAAACTGCTTGAGCAACGTAACCATAGGCAAAATTCGGATTACACTGTCCAGTTTCTGGATCGAATGGTGTCGTTCGGGGAGGATTATAGGTAAATTCTCCAATAGCGGGACGATCTTCATCACGCCATTTTTCCAAGGCGATATCGGCTGCCCCTTTAATGGCATTACCAGCCATGAAAGTCATCCTCGATGCTGATGCGCTGCCGGAATCTCCGGTCCGGGCTGTATCAGACACAACCAGTTCAACTTTTTCAATTGGGACACCAACAGCCTCAGCAGCCATCTGAGCAAAAACTGTGTGTGACCCTTGTCCCACATCTGCTCCGGCATGGCGCGCAATGACATATTCGATTTCTTGGCTTCCATGCAGCTCAATGGCAGCCCAACATTGTTCAGGAAATCCAAAAGAAAAACCCACATTCTTGAATGAACAGGCAAATCCAATACCGCGTCTCAAATGATGCCCACTCGTTTGAACACGGCGGAACAATGAACCTTCCTGATTTGAATCTTGCGCTTTGCTCATCCCAGAATACTCGCTACCAATCAGCTTTGCAGGAGTACTCCACCCTTCAGAAGTCTTCTTCCAGCCTGCTTTTTTTGCAGCAGATTCAATGACTTCGGGTAAGCTTACTCCTTGGGGAAGTGGTGAATCTACAGAGAGTAATTGACCTTCTTTTAGAACATTGCGCATGCGGATTTCAACCGCATCTATTCCCAAAGTTTCAGCCAACCGGTTCATCTGAGTTTCTGCTACAAATGCCCCTTGTGGACCACCGAACCCGCGAAAAGCACCACTAGGGATATTGTTTGTGTAAACTGCATAAGAATCTACTTTAACATTAGGAATCTCGTATGGTCCCGTACACATTAAGGTTGCATTACCTAAGACTTTTGTCGACGTGTATGCGTATGCTCCACCATCAGCCACAACTTCGACTTCAGCTGCAATGACTTTTCCATTCTTCATTGCACCCCATTTGCTCCGAATGATGTAAGGGTGGCGTTTGTGATGACCAATAATTGATTCTTCACGGTTCCAAATGATCTTCACTGGACGGTCAATGCCCCTTTGGTGGAGGCGCCAGGCAGCAAGCGCTAAAACGATCTGGACTGACATATCCTCCCGACCTCCAAAAGCACCGCCTATTGCTGGATAAATAACCCGAATACGATCCTCAGGTAAATCAAGTGCATGGGCGATTTGATGCTGGTCTTCATGAGTCCATTGACCAGCAACTTCAACCGTGACACGTCCCTGCTCATCGATATAACCTAACCCGGCTTCAGGTTGTAAATATGCGTGTTCTTGAGCTGGCGTCCGGTATTCGTTTTCAATCACAACATCCGCTTGTGCAAAAGCCGCCTCCACATCTCCTTTCCGTATGCGATAATGGCAAAAAATGTTTGACTCTCGTTCGGGATGCAGTCGGGTCACGTCTGGTTCACGAGCCTTGATCGCATCTGTTACAACTGGCAGATTTTCATACTCGACTTCAATCAAATCCCGTGCTCTGGCAGCAATTACTTCTGATTCGGCGATTATCAATGCAATTTGATCTCCAATGAAGCGAACCCGATCGCTGTAAGGTTTAGAAGAATCAGGTCCACACAGGACTGGTTGATCAGGCATAATCAAACCATATTCATTGACAGGAACATCACTTGCGGTAAGGATCATTATTACACCATCTAATGCTTCCGCCTGTTGAGTATCGATTTTTTTGATTACCGCATGCGGTCTTTGAGCGAATAGAATTTTCATGTATGCCTGTTCGGGCAAATCTATATCTCCAGGATACAAAGTTTCTCCCGTGACTTTACCGTGCGCATCAATTCGTCTGACAGACTCGCTTATGGGTACCATGTATTCTATCTCCAATCAATCTGGTTTGTTTGATTATACCTTTATCATAAGCCAGAAGCCAACATCCATTGTTCTTTTCTGAAGCGCATTAAACCCGTACCACCGATATAAAAAGCCATCAACAGTTGAAGTTCATAATAACAAATAAAAACCCCGAAGCTCGCGCTCCAGGGTTTTGTTTGTTCACAGGTGAATAATCGGTTTGTTATATTATAACAACATTGCTAGCTTGCAAACCCTTAGGGCCTTGTTCGATTGTAAACTCAACCTGCTGGCCTTCTTCGAGATTGCGATAACCATCACCCTGAATGGCTGAAAAGTGAACGAAGATATCTTCTCCACTTTCCTGAGCGATAAAACCGTAGCCTTTACCACCATTGAACCATTTGACTGTACCGATGGCACGTTCTGACATTGATCGACACTCCTTTACTACATGAAAAATATTATTGGCTTCCAGTCCGTTCCATCTGTTCAGTCAAACAAAAAGCGCTCACGGAATTAACCATGAGCTACATACGTTTTCTTGTACAACGCGAACTTACTGGCTTCCTTCAAATAGAATATTATCATGCTCTCTCTCTCCTGTCAATAGCGATCACGAATCTCATGGACAAAGGTTATGTAAAAGATGAAAACATGGTTTGTAGGAGGTTTTCATCCATGCGCTTATATCTCTTCACACCACGGATCATTAGGATATTTCCTGTTTGTAAGGGGCATCCTCCTTGCGAACTGGTCTATTAACCAACCAGACTCCAAAAAGGATAAATCCCCCACCAAATATCGATGTAACCAATATCGGTTCACCAAGTAACACCCCAGCAACAACAACTGCAATTAAGGGTTCAAGATAGAGAAATGCTCCAACTTGTGAGACTGGAATAGCTTGCAGGGCATCATACCAAAAAATGTAAGCCAGTCCCGAACAGGCAATCCCCAGAAACAAGATCCCCAACCAACCAGTTTGTGACAATTTGCCAATCTCTGTGAAACCTGGACCATTGATCAGTAATCCAGTTGTGAACAACCAGCCAAAAACCATCACATAAAACATCATACGCGCTGCAGGATGGCGCGCCAAGCCATACCGAGATAAAACAGAAAATATTGCCCAATTCGGGGCGCTGATTAAAATTAGAAGATCGCCATATACTCCGAATCTTCCAGAGATCAGAGCAAGCCAATCACCTTGACTGACTACTAAGAGTACACCAATGGATGCCAAAAGAATCCCCAATACGTGCAACCGTCCCAAAAGCTCTTTCAAGAACAACCATCCCAAGATCGCCATAAATACAGGTGTTGTAGCCACAATCCAGGCAGTTGTAGAGGCTTGCGCGGTGATCAGACCAGTAGATTGAAGCCATTGGTGAAAAGTTATCCCGATGAAACCAAGGAGAGCAAAGTAAGCCAGTTCGTCTCGCTTTGGAAGTACAAATTGGCGGCGATACAAGACGAATATTCCCAAAATGATGACTCCCATGGCAAATCGCATCCAAACTATCGTTACTGGCGAAACATCCTGGAGAGCAAGTTTTGTAGCAATAAATGAGGCTCCCCAGAAACCTACTGCAAAAGTAGCTTTTATACCTGGAATTAGTATTTCGTGTTTCAAAATTGGGCTCAGCAATATTTGGGTATGTTAATAAATTCAATCTATAATATATCTATTTGAAAAACTCCATTCGGATTTAAATGGATTATGGATTTGATCAATTCTCAATTTCTCTAGAATTTCGTTTTGGCAAATCACTTATCATCCTGCGGATAAAATCAATCTCATCATCGTTAATTGTGTGGCCTAAATTCGGATAGATTCGTTTAGTCACCTTAGCGAACATTTTCTCCAAAATTCGATCGGTTTCATGCACTCTTTCAACCGGGATGTGAGGATCAGGATTGGAACAACCCAAAAAGACTGGTGTCGCGTCAAAGGATCCCGGGTAACTGAATTGGATACCCGGCGGCCCTATCAAGCCACCACTTAATCCTACAACCCCACCAAACCTACGGGCATTTCTAGCTGCGAATTCTAAAGATAGACAAGCGCCTTGCGAAAATCCCATCAACAAAACATATTGGCTTGGAATATCGAGTGATTCAAGGTACATGAACAAATTGCCCAGGATAGTCAACGCATTGTCAAGATAAGGTTGATTGGCATCCAACGGAGATAAAAAAGAATAGGGATACCAAGAATAATTTGGGGCTTGTGGAGCAAGAAAAGCCAAACCAGGCTGAACAAACGATTGTCCTAGAGAGAGAATATCTTGGGCAGTCGATCCGCGTCCATGGACAAGAATCATTACAGCCGAAGCATTATTAAGAGACTCCCCTGCATGAAGTACATCAGGTTGCATAAACCGAATTCCTTTCTATTTAGACTTGTTGTAAACGAATTGATTGATGGATTTTAATCGCCCTGGCGCAAACCTCTCAGCAAGATATACTCCGATAATGATTGCAGCACCACCAAAAATTAGAACATCTGAAATAGTTTCATTCAAAATAATTACAGCTGCTGTTACTGCAATTACTGGTTCAATGTTCTGAATAGCTGCCAGACGAGAAGCTTCTTCTAGCTTCAATGCATGCGTATATAACAAAAAAGCCCCAGCTGTACAAAAACCACCTAGGAATAGCAACGCAAACCACGTTTCACTGCTCAATGCATAAAATTCCTGCCAACCTCTATTAAGCAAGAAAATAGGAAGCATCACAAAGAAACCAAAAAACAACATACCAGTGCTGATTATTACTGGAGGATATCCTTTAGCCAACTTCCTATTCAAAATTGAAAAGACAGCCCACATTACAGCCGAAGCCAAGACCAGCAAGTTTCCGGGATTATCAATCCTTCCTTTTGCTACCTCTTGCCATCCACCACCCACAGCTATAACTGTTGCTCCCAGTGTAGCCAAGAGTACACCAAGAACTTGCCAGATATTCAGTGATTCTCTTAGAAAGACAGCTGCCAAGATTACCAGAAATGCAGGTGCGGTTGATGCAAGGAAAGCAGCTACGCTCGCATCTGCTGTAACTTGTCCACTTACTTGCAGCAGCTGTTGGAAGGTAATCCCAATTATTCCTAATACCGCCATACGAAGCAATAAATCAAGGTTTATTCCTCGATGTTCATCCCGCCGAAAAAGAACAAGTGACAGGATAATCGCTCCTATCCCAAAACGTAATGTAATCAGACTGATAACAGAAACTTCAAATAAGGCAATTTTAATGAAAATAAAGGAGAGCGCCCATAAAGATATCGCTAATGCTGTTTCTAACAAAGCTAATCGATGATTGTTTAATAACGATTGCGGTTTCAGCATGGTTCTGGAGCCACTCGATTATTTTTATTAAATTACATCAGTTAAGACCTGGTAATAATGGCCGCCACCATGGAATTCCTACAAGCAAAACTAAAACCGCCAGCGTAAACCAGACTGCAGCCCTGCGGTGTTTTGCTACAGCTTCTGGAGCTTTCTTTGCCAAAGAATTTCCTAGGTGGGCAAGTATCACTGCCAACAACATATAAAAAGCATGTTCGAGAGCAAAAAAGCGCAAATCATATACAGCCATCGCCTGCCCAAAGTCTTGAAGTGCCCCTTGGGTTAATGGGCTGAGAAAAAAGTATAAGATAATTCCAAGAAGAAGTTGAATATCTAAAGAAATGGTAAATAACAGACCGCTTAATTTGTCGCTCTTCTTCCATTCACGTTTTCCAATCCAACCTCTATAAGCTGAGTACAAAGCAAATATAGCCAGGATTATGACCAGCCAACGCATTATGTTGTGGATTGCTAGAATACTTAGATACATCTTACCTCCTAAAACTAAGTCATTAAATTGATCAGATTAGATTTTCAAATGGTGTAATGATACCAGACAGATTTCCTAAAAGAAAGAAATCCCAACCAAAAAATCCTATGATTTCTAAGACCTTTTATGATAGCATTACCTGAAGCTTGATTATTGTTCCACGAACCCCCAAATAACAATCGACTGAGAGGTCTCTAATGCAAGAACTTTCTAATTCTGAAATTCTGCCGCTCACCTTAAAACATAGTTTTTGGACTTGGTCTGCACAAGGTAAGGTATCTCCAATCCCTATAACCCGTGCTGAAGGTGTATATTTTTGGGATGTAGCGGGAAAAAGGTATCTCGATTTCAATTCAATGGTCATGTGCTCCAATATAGGACACAGTGATCAACGCGTAATTAATGCTATTGTGGAACAAGCCCGCCAGCTACCATTCGCTGGTCCTCCGATGGCAACGAAGCCTCGTGCATTACTCGGAAAATTGCTTGCAGATATAACCCCTGGAGACCTCAATCGCTTCCTTTTCACTTTAGGTGGCGCTGACGCTAACGAAAACGCAATCAAACTTGCTCGCGCATTCACAGGTCGCCACAAGATACTTGCGCGTTATCGTTCCTACCATGGTGCAACCAGCGGAGCAATGGCTCTGACAGGAGATCCTCGTCGATGGGCATGGGAGCCTAACCTGATGCCAGGTGTGGTCCACTTCCTAGATCCTTATCGGTACCGTTCAGTTTTTCATCGTGCCAACCCAGATGTTTCAGATACTGAGTTGTCCCAGGATTACTTAAATCACCTAGAAGAGATTATTATGCTTGAAGGGCCTGAAACTATTGCGGCAGTCCTAATCGAGACCGTCACCGGAACAAATGGGATCATTATCCCTCCACAAGGGTATATTCAAGGTGTCCGAAAATTGTGCGACCAATACAACATCCTTCTCATCACTGACGAAGTTATGAGTGGTTTTGGGCGAACTGGCAAATGGTTCGCTGTCGACCATTGGGACGTTACTCCTGATATTTTAACCATGGCTAAGGGCTTAACATCTGGGTATGCACCTTTAGGTGCAGTTGCGCTTCGAGATGAGATTGCAGAGTTTTTTAATGAGAAGGTTTTCCAAAGTGGTCTAACTTACAATGCTCATCCAATATCTCTAGCTGCTGCCATAGCGAATGTTCAAGTTCTGCAAGAAGATAATTTGATAGAGCGGTCTTTCGAGATGGGTCCAGTCCTTCGGCGGTTTTTGACCGATTTAGGTGAAAATCACCCATCTGTAGGTGAAGTCCGTTCCATTGGGTTGTTTGGGGTAATTGAATTGGTAAAAAATCGAGAAACAAAAGAGCCTCTATCACCATTCAATACAAGCAATCCCGAGATGGAACAAATTCGCAATAGTTTACTGCGCAACGGCTTATATGTATATACGCATTGGCACACAATTTTAATTGTCCCCCCTCTCATCATCACTGAAAACCAATTAAAAGAGGGTTTTGAGGTATTAGATAATGCCCTCGAGATTGCGGACACGCTAGTTAATAGCTGAAAAGGATAATCGTTATTCGATTATTCGGTTAGAAAAACTGTGGCCAACCTGCCAAATTCTCTTATTTTGCAGCTGGTCTTCATTACCTTCAATTAACTCGCAGCCTTGACAGTAGCTGAACTTGTTGATCCAAAACTTGGTGAACGAGTTCTTGACTTAGCTGCTGCATCAGGTTGAAAAGACACTCAATTTGAACAACCATCTATTTCGAGAAAAGGATCGTATTTATATCAGATTCCCGAGTATCTACCTCAATTGGACAGATCGTGAATGATTCATCTCGGAAGGTGGTCAGGAATCATTAAGGTGAAACGCTATAAACCCACCCACTCACTCGCCTTAGTAATTTCAAGCCAAGCAGTGCTCTGCATTGTTGATCTGGGCTTATCAACTTCAAACAATGACATGTCTTGAGAAACTTATCTTTACCTACGTGGAGAAAAATAACAAGTGGATAATGACAAAATCTAATATTGTAAAGATGTAGAGGCGTATGGGAAATAGGCTGGGCTTTAGTATGTTTGGATAGATTTTTTACCGAATGGGCTAGACTAATGGGAGACCCTATAAAAAATTATTACCCCCATGGTTTACGTTATCTTTGAAGCCTTTGGGCTTCATTGTCAAATATTCGTTGTAAAATCGCTAATGAAGCTGCATAAGTGGAATCTACGCCAAAATAAGACAAACTACCAGCGCCAAGATTTCTACCTTTGCTCATGGGTGTGTCCGATACGTAATGAATGATTCCAAGATCAAAGGGAAGTTCATAGAGGTTTACAATCTCATCTACAGGATGTCTTTTTGGACGGAACATCTCATAAACCGCTGATAAATATGGACCAGCCTCCATTTCGATATCCGTATATCCTTCTCGGTAAAATACCTCCATATATTCTGCGTTTTGAAGGAATGTACCCCGCACAGTGACAGATTTTTGGTTGTCCAGAACAGTTCCATATATTAGAAAGGGGGAAATTTCAGCAGTTGAGAAGCAGTTATTAAATAAATACGTGTTCTTAGATTGCTCATCATGGACTACATTTGGTACCAAGATATCTCCAATAACTCCATTGAGCGATGCTGCTTTCCCCATGATATAAACCCCCAAAATCTCACAAACATGTTCGGCAACTCGCGAAAGTATGTTGTAAGCCCCCAACCCCAAAGGGTAATCTATGTTGAAGATCAACGCATTACTTCTTGTCTCATTAGGAATGAGAAAATTTAAACGGCTGTCCAGAAAGTCTTTTCGTACTTTTGAGAGGTCAATGATTTGGGCATGAACATTAAAATTTTGCGCACTTGGTACATGAACGATTCCACATTGCTCCTCATGTTTGATATGTTCTTCTTTTCTTTTAGACCAGAGAGATGTTTGCTGAAATTTTTTTAGCGCGTAATATAGAAAATTTTCCTGACTGGATGGAATCTTCTCAGCTTGTATATGATCCCATTCCTTTTTTAATGCTTTATTTTCAGCCTCATTTAGATAATTGATTAAAATCTCGGTGTTCTGCCAAGCATAACCGGAAATCAGGTTGACAATGCTGTGCGAATTGCTTGAGACAAAATAAACTGGACGTTCTTTAAGTTCTGGAAAAGTACGTTCGATTTTTTCCCACCATAAGCGGGTGGCACGATTATATTCAGTTAATGAGCCACTCAATAAACGCACACGCAACCTTCGTTGTTGAAATTTTATCTGCTTGATTTTCTGCCCAAATTTCGATCCCCAGATAATTCTTAACTGCTCTAAATCACTTGCTGATACATGGAGAATTTGAGCAAGGTCTTCAATGTAGCTTGGTTCTGCAGACATATCCTGCTCTAGATCGATTGGATGATTCTTTAGGAGCGCATGCATCTTATTCCACTCTATCTGGTATGCTGTGAGCATTGGGATGATATCATCAATATCGGTGCGACTGGCAATGAAGCATGCTAATGTATCCAGTCCATTATAAAGATAGCGTCTTCTACGAGCTAGCGCAAAAACCTGTACCCATGTCTGAATATCCTGCCACCCTTCCTGTGTGAATACTTCGTTACTTTGTCCGAGAATCACCAGTTCGACAACATCTATTTCTTGAGGTAATCGCAATAAACAATAAATGAACGCAGATAAATCCGGGAATTGGTTGCGTGCATCTGGATGTAACAATGAATGCATCCCCATGTGCACTTCTTCGAGAGAGCGAATTTGCACCTCAGCGGATGACCTCAACAATGAATAATAAGTACGCAAATAAAGTTCAATCTCTTCTGAAACTGTGCTTGGTACAGTTCTTTCCATTAGTTAATTCCCAAAAACCCCCACCAATTATTATTGCTTGTGCATAAGCTTACTTTCTGAATTCAAAGAACGTTCAACGCGGTCTTTTGCGATACTTAGGTGGGGGAACATCTAAAGGGCCATAGCGAGGTGGGCCAAAAAGCCGATATATGGCTGAATAAATTATCGTGAAGAGAGCCATACCGATGACCAATAAGACAAGCGCAAGTAAAATGTCTAGCAGATAGATTTGCCCTACATTTGGAACATTGATCGAGAAGGTTAATTCTCTGGGGATTTGCACCCATTGTTGAACGAAGTTCTCTCTAACCAATATCACAGCAATTACATAAGCCATGATCGGCAGCACCACCATGAATACACATCCAATCCCCCTCCAGACTGGATGTACAGACCATGGTCGGTGTGGAAAACTATGAAGAATATAAGATGGTCGATATTTACCCATGTTTGACCTCGATTCTGCTGGCGTTTTCTATAGCCTGAATAATCTTGTAATATCCAGTACAACGGCAAAGGTTTCCACTGATTGCTTGTTCGATTTCTGACCTGGTTGGGTTTATACGTTCTTCTAACAGTTTAGCAGCTGACATTATAAATCCAGGTGTGCAATATCCACATTGAACTGCACCATCATTTATGAAAGCTTGCTGGACCGGATGCAGTCGACTTTGCTGTTCTGACGTATGCTTGCTGTTCTGATCGCTGGCAAGATCAGCTAATCCTTCAATAGTTATTATTTCAGCGTTGTGAGCTCTTTCAGCTGGAACAAGGCAGCTCATGACTGCTTTCCCATCCAAGAAAACCGTACAAGCCCCACATTCACCTTCAGCACATCCTTCCTTTGACCCAATTAATCCTACATCTTCACGCAGGAAGCGCAGTAAACTTTTTTTATGTCCACCAAATAGGGTAAAGTCACGTCCATTAATGCGAGTCTGGATAGGTACTTCCCTATAGTGATGGGTTATATTTTCAAGTGTAGGCTCATCAGTTTCGTCATCTCTACCCCAAAGTAGAACAGGGTGATCCGGATAGTGACTGCGTTCTAAACCAGCAGAAATGCTACGCAAAGCTCTTTGTATCGCTACTCGAACCATTTCAGATCGATAATTTTGAGATGCCCGAATGTCGTCAATTGGTGTTGCGGAAAGGGTTGCTAGTTTTGCAGTCTCATCAATCGTTTTATCATCTAAAATGCGACCTCTAAGATATTTTTCTGCATCAGAGGCGTGAATCACAGTAGGCGCGACTGCGCCTAATGTGATGACAGCAGTTTCAACCTTTAATTCTGAAGCCTTACCATTTATTGGAAATTGAGCACTTTCATCCATCTCAAAGGTGAGCATCAGCGCCACATTAACAACAGATATTGCTTGAGCTCGACGTAATCCTAACTTTATGAACGTCCCCCTTTGATTCTTTGACATCGCCGGGAAAAAAATATCCACCATCATTTCATCTGGATGCATATCTACATGGCGTACTCCCTTATAAAATTCTTCAAGAGAGACATGCCGTTCTCCAGTTTTACTGAGTAGTGTAACCTTCGCTCCCATTGCCATCAACGGTGTAATGGTATCATTTGCTGGGGAAGCCGTAATCAGGTTCCCAGCTACTGTCCCACGATTTCGGATTTGCGGTGCACCTACTTCAATTGCTGCCCGTGCAAGCGGAAATGCCTTTTCCACAATCAGTTTTGATGACACACAATGGCTGTGTGTGACCATCGGTGCTAAATGGATAATTTCATCTTCATCCAGGGTAATACTGTCCAAACCAGCAACTCTGGAAATATCCACCAATGTGGAAATATTCTTCTTTACCCCTCGTTCGATCTCGATGATTATATCGGTAGCACCAGCCACAATGCGTGCTCCACTTTGCCACTCGGATAAAATTTCAAGCGCTTCATCAATGTTAGTTACGTTATAGTAGTTATCCCACATTTTCTTC
>JACUUU010000286.1 GCA_014859065.1 Anaerolineales bacterium | reverse complement strand
AATTTGCCAATTGGAGAATGGATATCCGCGCTCACTAAATTTGACTCCTTATAATAATGGCGATAATATTGCGAATAGCGAGCTTACGGCAAGCATTAGCCACAGCGGGCGGGACTGGCAAGACATCTTCGCCCCAAAATCACCTTCGCTGGCTCACGGCGCATTCCCTCGGCGGGCAAAGCCCGCTGTCGGTTACATGCAGTGTTGGGCGGCTTCTCCCTTCTAAAATACTACAAGTCCTACAAACTGCCTATGCTTGTAGGACTTGTTGATTGAGTAGCCTAAAAGAGGGTTGTGAGGAGTCCCTTTTTTACTGTGTAGTTCGCCACGAGCTCACATAGTCGTTCAGCGCATAGAAGCTCGAGCAATTTGGCCCACAGGAGTAAGAGGGGCCCCCGTAATTGTTAAAATCGTAGACGTAGATGCGGTTGCAGTTGGAGTATGACTGTCCAGAAGCGAATTTGTTGTTGAGGTTGCTAGGGAGGGTTGTGACCCCATAACTTGTCGTGGATGAACAAGCCGAAGCTCCATAGTACTCAACGAGGAGAGTGGTATAGTTGGTGTTGTCATAGAATTTGGCAATCAGGTAGCTTGAGACAAGAGAGTGACCTTCAACTGCATCAATTTTTCCTGTCGAGCAAACAGGCTCAGAAGCCCTGGACGACTCTTCGCCAGATAGAATCGGTTCAAGGAAAATCACGCACCGATAGACGGTTTCTTCGCTTGGTCCTAGAACAACCTTAGCTTGTTCGGTCGGCCGATACGGCTCGATCTCCCAGCCTTCATCTCCAGGTCGAATGGGATTCAGGAAGACTTGCTCACTTGTTTCAACAGGCCGGCATCCTTGTTCAATTACTCTTGAGGATTGTGTGCCCTCCTGAAGGGATTCAAGCACAACGTAGGACGTATATCCTGCGGGACATTCCCCTTGATCAGTGGACTGAGACGATGTACATTCGGCCCCTCCAATTGCTCCGCCTAATAGAAGCAGAACTACAGCAATGTACATTGCTTTTCTTAACATCTTGCACCTCCTGAAATAGGATTGATTGGCTACTCAACCAATTTCAGGATAGCATATGCGCTGTTAAGCCACTGTTAAGTTTGAGGCTTTTCAGACGCCTGGCTTCCGGCGGTAGGCAGCCAAATGGTAAATATACTTCCCGATCCAGGGGTGCTTTGCAGCTGAATATGACCACCATGAAGATGAACAATATGTGCCGCAATAGATAAGCCGATCCCATAGCCTCCCTGTTCGCGCGCGCGGGAGCGGTCAACACGGTAAAAACGCTCAAAGATATGGGGTTGTGCATCCAACGGGATACCAATGCCCGTATCTTCCACACATATCTCTACGCCATTTAGGGCGCGTTGCACGGTCACGGTAACAGATCCGCCAGGGCGATTGTAGCGAATCCCATTTTCGAGCAAGTTGCTGATGGCTCGGCCCAGCAATGGAGTATCCGCCAGCACAGTTAGCGACTCGCGTACATCGAGACTGATCCTCACTTGGTGGGTCCGCACCAGCTGCTCTATCTCCTGCATAATCTCACCCAATAGAATCTCCATCTCCACGAGCTCGGTTCGAATCTCCTTTTCTCCCTTTGCCAGCAGTAAAAGGTCTTCTACCAACTTTTCCAGCCGGCTTAACGCTCGCTCCAGTACGCTGGACATCTCTTTGTAATCAGAAAGAGTAGCATCAGGGTCTCTTTGAATGACCTCCAGGTTTGTGCGTAAGGTGGCCAATGGCGTGCGTAATTCGTGTGCCGCATCGGCTATGAAGTGATTCTGTTGCTCGAACGCCTTTTCCAACCGCAATAACATCCCGTTGAAAGCATCCGCCAATTCCTTGAGTTCATCTGGCGGCCCCTCGGCAGGCAAGTGTTGATGAAGCGTTTGTACCTGAATTTCCTGGGCGAGACGGCTGAGATGACGCACTGGGCGTAGGGACTGTTTGGCTATCCAATATGCGCCCACTGCCCCCACCAGGGCAAATAGCCCTATCCCAATCAAGGATATCGAGCGCACTTGACGAATAACAATTTCTGGCGCTCCTTCTGCTTGTGAGTCTGGCATTTCTACAAATGGTGGCGGTGTTTCAAGCGAGGATGTTGGTAAAACAGCAGGATAATTAGAACGGGGTTGTTGGGTAGGCTCGAGTTCTATACGGAGAACTTGTGGTATCTGGATAGCAGTCATGCTAGTGATGAATAACACCAAACCCAAGCCAAGGACAAGAAACAACCCAGCCGTCCAAAGCGTCAATCGCCAACGCAATGTAAAAGATTTAGCGAGACGGTGTTTCCAGGCTGGCAGGCCGCGCTTCATGGCCGATCTCCTTCCGGCTCAATCAACCGATACCCAATGCCTGTAATCGTCTCAATATACTGAGGACAATCAGCACTGTCACCAAACTTGCGTCGTAGAGAATGGATGTGAACACGCACACTTGCAGTGAAAAGGTTGACATCTTCATTCCATACGTGCTCAATTAACTCTTCCTGGCTGACTACCTCTCCCGGATGACGCATCAAGTATTCCAAGATAGCAAACTCCTTAGTGGTGAGCTCCAGTCGCCGTTTTCCCTGCCAGGCTATGCGACTGGCAGGGTCAACCTTCAAATCTCCTGTACACAGTATCGGTTCCCGCACTCTGAGATCACGCCTCAGCAGGGCTCTTATGCGTGCTGTCAACTCCTCAAAATGGAATGGTTTGACCATGTAATCATCGGCACCGAGATCAAGGCCAACAATCTTGTCTTCGAGCCGAATGCGGGCGGTCAGCATTAGAATGAGCATCTCGGGCTTACTGCTTCGTAAACGCTTACAAACTTCCAGACCGTCTAGTTTTGGCAGGTTGAGATCCAAAATCGTCAGATCATAGTCGTTTGTCTCGCCTAATTCCCAGCCTTCTTCCCCATTCACAGCGATGTCCACGGCATAACCTTTCTGGCGTAATCCACGCGCCAGAGCATTAGCCAGATCAAGTTCGTCTTCTACAATCAGGATTCTCATTTTTCTTACAACCACATTCCAGATGGTGGAAGAAGACAGGAGGTGTCCATCCATGCCGCCCGACTATATTGGTAATTCAACGCCCTCCCAAGCGCTTTTTCTAAGGTCGACCGGTTCAAAACAAGCTCCTCGAGTATCATATTGGGTATGTTACTAAACTCACTTTGTCCTTATATAGTATCATTTATCCATACAAATTAGCAAGGAACCTAAGTTTTTTTATAATTACTCCCCTTAATTACTCCTCCATTCATACTTGGTTTGTTTTATTGCGTATTGCGACGGAGAGATAGCCATGCTCCCAATCCAATCACAAAGAATTGAATCAAAAGGATTGCTATCGCTGCCCCCTCAGTAAGCAATCCTTTTAGGTTGTAAAACAATACCAGTAATATTGTTAGTATCGTGCCAACCCCCAAAGCAATCCAGCCTTTTCTGTCCATCTGCCAACGAGACATTACCTGCGTCAGCTTTCCCTTCTTCCTTGTTCGTATCACGATCATCACCACCCAAATAACCACAGGTATGGACAGCGATACGCTTGCAACGCGGTAAAGCAATTGTAATTCCACACCCATAGCATCAGCTATTCCGATGGGTGTAAGCCCGATCACTACTTCAAGCGCCATCAGGCGAATTGTTTCTTCTATAAGTATTCGACGGAAATCTTTCCAATTGTTCATCGCCAACACGCCACTATGCATATGAAAGCGCCATATCCAATGCAACCAGCACATGCAATGCAGAAGGGATTAGCTGGCACTGCAGCGCCAGCACAAATGATGCAAGGGGTGAGGCAGTAAGTGGGTATATTCTTGCCAATGCAACTGAGGAAACAACCCCAATCTAATCCCCTAACCTCATCGGTTTGGTTTACCACTTCCTTGAGAATCCCGTCTTGATATACACCCAGGTATATCAAATTTCCGGTTGGCTCATAAAACTTCAAGCTTCCGCTAAATGATTGTTGCGCGTCTTCATGCGTAGGTTTTTCAACTTCCAGCCCAAATACCAAGATGCGGAAAGTATTTCCGTCTTGCGTGCCCGCAAAGAGTAATTGGGTTTCCTTGGTATGTTTATTCTCTATAGGAACTGTAATGACTTGCCATGGATTAACCTCAGTCGATTGAAGATAGGCTTGATCCCATAACAGAGTGCCAAAATTATCCTCGGCAGATTTAACTTCGGCCGTGAGCTTCAAAGCAATAAGATAGGGGTCTTCTTGTGTAAGTACGACGACCTGCTTGGCTCCTGTTTGCAAACAACACCCACATTCATCAAGGGATGTTGTGTCTGTTGTGCTTGCTTGAGTAACCGAACCGCTTGTACTAAATAGCAGAGTCAAAAGAATCAGACTGACCACAAATTTATAAACAATTTTTGTTTTCATTTGAACTTCCCTTTCTTATATTTTTTGGTTTAATATCGCTCATTTCGAACAGTCACCATCGGATTGGGCCTACCCAGGAATAACTTTTCCATTACTGGGCAGAAATATCAAAGCAAATAATATCGAAATTCCACGTCAACAATAATTTTACACCATTTTTTCAAAAACCGGGTGAAACTTTTGGCTGATTCTTCGTTCTGTTCACATCTACCTTTATAGTGAACAAAATATTTGCTGAAAATCACACAAATTCGGATAACTTATCACTTTCAGCAAGGGGTGTTTCAGTATTCTCATGTGATCTCGCCCTATTGGTTAAATAGAAAAACAGGTTGGGTTTATTGAGACCGATGATTATGCCATGCATTTTTCATATACGTCTCTAAAGGGATATTTTGCCGGCAGCTTCATCACCACATATCTTGCCGTTCTAATAATTTTCCCTG
>JACUUU010000285.1 GCA_014859065.1 Anaerolineales bacterium | reverse complement strand
TCCTTGCTAACCTGGTGATAAATCCTCAATCCAGGAGTGGTACTATGCCCAGGCAGTCAGACCAGGAACGTCTCCAAAAAGCCGTGCGGCTGATAATCGAACAGCCCGGTCATCTCGCCTCAGAATATGCCCGTCAGATGGGTTGCCACCGCCAGACCTTCAGCCGTATGCTGGTTCAACTCGAAGATCGGGGCTTTTTACTTTCTGAGGATGAGCACGGCAGGTTGTGGATGATAAAAATAATTGATAAAAAAAATAAATAAACCCACTTGAGTCACATTATATCGATCATTTCATGCTATATTATAGAATAGTACGACATTGATGGGATAGACAGCCAAATAACGGGGAGGGTTCATGGGAAGTAAAGATGAACGCAAGTTTGAGAATCTGCACAAATTGGTGCAAATCTTGCTCGACTACCCTCAAGGATTAACCAAAGCTGAAATCGCCCGCCGGTTAGGGGTGCACCGGTCTACCGCAGCCGAGTACATCGACAGCCTGGAAGGCATCAACGTGCCGGTTAATGAAGTATCACCGAACCGCTTCTCCATAGACCGCGATCACTACCAGGTCTCGATCTCGCTGGATATGCACGAGAGCCTGGCATTGCACCTGGCTGCCCGCCTGTTGACTACTCGTACCGACAAGCATTACCCTCACGCAGCCAGCGCCTTGCGCAAGTTAGGCGTCGCCCTGGACAAGTTAGCCCCCCTGGTTAGCCAACATATGAAGCGCTCTGCTGATGTCCTGGATGGTGAACATCGCCGAAAAGACAGCGCCTTCCTGGAAGTGCTCGAGACCCTCACGCGAGCCTGGTCGCGCGGTAAAAAGGTCAAAATTACCCACGAAATGGAAGACGGGCAAATTTTCGCCTACGTGTTTTCCCCCTATTTCATCGAACCTTATGCCATCGGTCACACCATGCACATCATCGGATTACGTGAACCGCCCGGCAGAATTCGCACGTTGAAGATCGAGCGCATCCGCACTGCCCGCCTGTTGGATGAGGGTTATTCCATCCCACAGGCTTTCGATCCCCACAGCTACCTCAAAGATGCCTGGGGGATCTGGATCGCTGAAGGGCAAATCCAGGAAGTGAGGCTGCGCTTCAGCCGGCGTGTTGCCAGGCGGGTTCAAGAAACCCAATGGCACTACTCCCAAGAGACGCAGGTCCAGCCTGACGGTTCAGTGATCTGGATAGCGCAGGTTTATGAATGGACGGAGTTACTTCCTTGGGTGCGTGGTTGGGGCGCCGACGTGGAAGTGATCGAGCCAAAGGCATTGCGTGAAAGGTTGAAGAGCGAAGTCCACCGCCTGGCGCAGGTTTATCAGATTTCTCTGGCTGAACCCATTGTTGAACGCTATTACGCCCATTCTAAAAGTGGAATAAATGAAACTGAATGGCAGTTGTTGAAAGACCATTTAACCGCCACCGCTGATTTAGCCGAGAAATTAGGTCGTGACTCCGGAGTGTCACAATTAGCCTACCTGGCTGGTATCTTGCATGATATTGGCAAATATTCAACGGCATTCCAGGATCGTTTGCGAGGAGCAAAAAGCCCAGTGGACCATTCCACTGCTGGTGCCCGTGAGGTCTTGGAACTGTTCCCTGGCAATCCCTTTGCTGAACTGCTTTCTTACTGCATTGCCGGTCACCACAGCGGTTTACCAGATTATGGGGACCCTACAGATTTACCAAACGCCGCTACCTTGCTCGCACGCCGAGATAAGAAATCGTTAGAAGATTACAGCTCATACCGGCAGGAGATCGATCCTGAATCATTGTCTTTACCACCGATAAATTTAAAACCTTCACCTGGCTATCCAGGGTTTAGCGTTTCTTTTCTGACCAGGATGGTATTCTCTACCCTGGTTGATGCTGATTGGCTGGAAACTGAAACCTACATGGAAGGCGAACCCAAACCAAGGGGGGAATATCTTTCCATGGCTGAACTGCTCGAGAAGTTCAATACATATATCAGACGCTTTGAGCAGCCAGGTAGGCCAATCAACCAAAAACGCAACCAAACGCTCCAAGAATGCCTTGCAAAATCCTCTCTGAACCCAGGTTTATTCTCTCTCACAGTGCCAACTGGTGGAGGGAAAACATTAACCTCCCTGGCGTTCGCCCTCAATCATGCCATTCATCATGGTATGGAGCGTATTATTTATGTGATCCCATTCACCAGCATTATCGAACAAAACGCAGCCATATTTAAAGATATTTTGGGTGAAGAAAATGTGTTGGAACATCACTCAAATTTCGATTGGGAAGGCATTAAGCAGTATGACATATTGGATTCATATGAAGATGAGACCACCTTGATTTCTGATAAGTTGAAACTGGCAGCTGAAAATTGGGACATCCCGGTTATTGTGACAACCAATGTTCAATTCTTCGAATCATTGTTTGCTAACAAGAAATCGAGGTCGCGTAAAGTCCACAATATAGCCAAAAGTGTAATTATTTTCGACGAAGCTCAAATGTTACCGCGCGAATATATCAAACCCTGTATGCTTGCAGTATGGGAATTGGTTCAAAATTATGGCGCGTCAGCTGTTTTTTGCACCGCCACTCAACCTAATTTAAAACCATTTTTCTCGGATATAGAAATTGCCGAACTCGTATCTGAAACCCAAGAATTATTTGAATTCTATCGGCGAGTTAACGTAATCCCTTCCGGAAAGATAACAGACGAAGAGCTCGCTCAACAGTTGGATCAACAAGATCAGGTTTTGTGTGTGGTCAATACAAGGAAACACGCAAAAGGCTTGTTTGATTTACTGAAAGATGATGGCCGCTATCATCTTTCAACCCTAATGTGCCCTGCTCACCGGCAAATGGTTTTGCAAACAATTAGACAATGTTTACATAATGGTGATACTTGTCGCCTGGTATCAACGCAGGTTGTCGAGGCAGGTGTAGACATTGATTTTCCAGTCGGATATCGAGCGCTGGCGGGGTTAGATTCGATCATCCAGGTCGCCGGGCGAGTAAATCGGGAGCGCAAGAACTCCTCTGGGCAAATTTTTGTCTTCGAACCGCAAACGGATCTCATCAAAAGGACACCTACCTTTATCGCTCAGACTTCAAGAGCGGGCGCCAGTGTGCTCAGAGACTTCAACCAAGACCCTACCTCAATTCAAGCGGTCCAGGCATATTTTTCCCTGCTCGACACTCTGCAAGACCAGCAGCGCAGCACAGATGTCAAGAACATCTTAGCTTATCTCAACAAAGAGAAGTTCGACTTCGCCAAAGCAGCTGAAAATTTTCGCTTGATCGAATCTCCCACAATTTCACTGATCATCCCCTACGAACAAACCGCTTGTGACACAATCAGATCGTTGCAATATTCCCAATTTCCAGCCAAATTCATTCGTCAATTGCAACGCTACACCGTGAACATTTACAAACAAGAATTCGAAGGACTTTTATCGAAAGGAGCCGTTGATACATATCATGATCAATATTTTGTACTAAACAATATGGATTATTACGATGAAAACACCGGTCTGGCATTACTGACCGACCAGGGCGGTGAAGCAGTATTTTTCGATTGATACCGAAAGGAGGTCTTACTTATATGGGATATGGAATCAATATACGTGTTCACGGTCCGTATGCCCTTTTCACTCGCCCTGAGATGAAGGTGGAAAGGGTCAGCTACGACATGATAACCCCCTCAGCCGCGCGGGGAATCATCGAGGCGGTCTATTGGAAACCAGCTATCCGCTGGGTGGTTGACAAGATCCACGTGCTGAAGGAGATCGAATTCACCAATATCCGCCGTAATGAGGTGAGTGATAAAGCCTCTACTTCCAAAGCTTTGCAGCTCATGAAAGGCTCGAAGGACCAATTCTACCTGGCATCTACTGAAAAACGCCAACAGCGAGCATCCACGGTGTTAAGGGACGTGGATTACGTCATCCAGGCGCATTTCGAACTCATATCCGATAATGCAGACCAGGACGATACCGAAGAAAAACATTACAACATCGTCGTGCGCCGTTTGCGTAAAGGTCAGTTTTTTCATGCTCCTTACCTGGGAACGCGTGAGTTCGGCGCCCAGGTGGACTTGATCGAAAACGATGACATCCCTCCCAGCCCGCTCAAGGGTACGCAGGAATTGGGTTGGATGCTTTTTGATCTGGATTTTTCCAATCCAAAGGATATCAAACCCAGCTTTTTTAAGGCTACGTTGGTGGATGGTGTCCTTGATTTATCCAATATACAACCTGTGAGGTGAGCCATGATATTACAAGCCCTGGCTCGTTATTACGACATTTTAACTCAAGACCCCGCTATCATCATCGCACCACCCGGTTATAGTACCACTGGAGTGAGTCATGCGTTAAACATATCCATCACCGGCAGCCTACTCGATGTACTCCCTTTATATGAGCAGGTGCAGCGGGGTAAGAAGATGGTTGATGTTGCTCGTCGCATGCAGGTACCGCAACAGGTAAAACGTTCTTCAGGTATATCACCAAATTTCTTGTGCGATAATAACGTCTATGTTCTGGGGGTTTCAAAAAAAGATAGCAGCGATCCAGAATACGCGATAAAACGTTTCAATGCTTTTCGAGAATTTAACCTTGAACTGCTTAAACAAGCCGATTCAGATCCAGCAAGAGCTGTGATCGCCTTTCTTGAACGCCACAATCCTCAAAATGCTCTTCAACATCCTGTCATCGCCAATCAACTAGAAGGTTTATTGGAAGGAGGCAACATAGCCTTCATGTTCAACGGCACCTTCGTCCACGATGACCCAGTCATTCGCATGGTTTGGGAAAAGTACAAGCTGGGCAAGGACGCGGTTATGAGCCAATGCCTGGTTTCCGGAGAAAT
>JACUUU010000284.1 GCA_014859065.1 Anaerolineales bacterium | reverse complement strand
CCTGAATTTAGAAACGAAGATGAAGAACGTGAGTTCTGGAAGGATCATGATTCCACTTTTTGTTCTCCTTTCTACAAATAGCTACCATTTGCTGAGCTGGACGAAATAAACGGCTTGTTTAAGGTCCAGATGGATTTCTCGAATGATTTGTTGCTCGCCGTTGGACACCTGGCCACCGTTTATAGCGTATGTACCAGGCCAACATCAAGCCTGTGCTAACCAGGTAAAAGGAATGCAGCAGCCAGGTCGGTCCTGCTGGCAGGCTGAACACATAGACGGAATGGATCAGGTTGCCCAGGTTGGCGAGCAGGATGTTGCCCAAGCTGTAGGAACTTAAGTCTTTCGTAAGGAATGCCTTATGCAACATGGGCAGCGTGCTCAGGGCGAATATGGTCGTCGAGATCGCGCCGGCCAGCACCGGTACATTGAGTTCCACCTTCATAACCTCATTTCAAGATTAGTATTTGGAATCGGCTTTTCCTCTTTATCACACTGCTCAACCAGGCTGGCCGGGTTCAGACACGGCACCTAGCTGCTGCAGCATGCCCAACATATCCGCATTGGACCAGCCTTCGAGGAGCTTGTCATTTGCAACACGTAAAATGGTGATCCCGGTTATCGCCACTTGCCTACCGGTGGGGGGAATACCCTGGAACTCACCTTTGTGCGTGCCACGGGTTATCCAGCGCGTCGCCACCCTATCCCCTTCGGCAACCTGTCCCTCAACTGTCGCCTCGGGGCCGGGGAATGCCCCTCGCAGCATGGAGACGAACTGTTTTACGCCTTCAGGTCCGATGACATCGCCAATCGACGAGTGACCGAAATAATCAGCGGTATAAAGTTCGTCAGCAATCGCCAGGTCTCCCTGGCTCATGACCTCCTCGAAGGCACGGCGTGCGATCCTTTTGTTCTGTTCTGACATCGTGTGATTCCTTTCTCAAAAACCACAAGATTTGTTCATGAAGAAAGGATATCCAATTTGGCGCGGCAGGTCATGCCCGTAATGGGGTATTTCAGAGGGGTAAATTTATAAACCAGCCCTATCTGGCAGGAGGAATCAGCCCTAATTCCACGTGGGAATCTGCCGCGTGGTTCTGCTAGCTTTCAGGCTCGAGCGGTCATCGTTCGCTAAAACTACTCAACCTGAATGAGTAGTCAGACTGAATCTGACCCTATTGCTTTGGTGAAGTCCAAAATGTGCTGGATGTATACCTCAATATCCCCCAGGTTCTCATGCAGAATGTGATATAAAGCCAGATCGTCGATCTCCCAGTATAGGTGCACGATGCGGTTGCGAAAGCTGACCATCTGACGCAACGTTAGCATCATCTCATCCGGAAGAATGCCATTTTCTTGCAGGATGACAAATGAATCATAGTAATCAGTTGGCGTGCGATAACCCTCTTCGGCAATGATGTGATGGGCAATATCCAGACAGCACTCAATTGAGACCTGCAGCAAGTGTTTGGCACTTTCCACATTCGTAAAATTATCTAGAAAATCACTTTCTGGAAGATTGCCCAGGATGGTTAACTTTTGTAGATAACCACGCAAGTTGCTTAGAATAGAGGATAGTTTATCAAGATCAACCATGGAGAATCCCCTCACGGTGAATATGCTCAAGAAATGTGTCTCGCAGCCGATGGGCAACCGGAGCAAAATCGAAGTAGCGCTTGCGCGTGGCAACCTCAAATGCTACCCGGCTGCGTCGATCTCGTTCATACACCAGGACGCCATGCTGGACAATCCGCCCTTTGACCATTAGAGGTGCAGTGTTTAAGGAACGCACGTCCACTGAGCTTAGACCCACCTCATCAACTACCGCAGATTGAATGCTGAGTTCTAGTTTCAGTCGTTCGTCATCGGGTAGCACCTCCGCCAACAGCAGAGCGATATCCACATCACTCAACGGAGTGGCCACACCGCGCGCCACTGAACCAAAAACATAGGCCGCATCTACAGGATAACCGGATAGGACCGCCGGCAGGACCTCCCGCAGTCGATTCAGAATATCGCGGCTACGCTGCTGTCTCTCTTCCTGAATGGGGTTCACGGCGTTCATCACGATACTTAAGTATACTCGAAATCGTAAGTTGGTATGTTTATACTCTTCACCCCCCATGTTTTAGTCTCACTTTCGATTGGCTTCATACCGATAATAACTGCTACTCCATTAAATCCAGTTCCCTAGCCTTAGCCGCGGCTTCTGTGCGGTTGCTGACTCCCAATTTGCCGTAGATGTTGCCCGCGTGCTTCTTGACCGTCTCCGGGGAGATGACCAGCTTATCGGCAATTTCAGAGTTGGTCAGGCCGGCAGCCAGTAGTTTCAATACATCCTGTTCCCGAGCAGTCAACGGTTCCGGCAATCTCTCTGGCGTGGAGTGAGCCAGGCTGCTACCGAATGCTGCCAGCAAATGATCCACATAATCCTGCATCACCTCTCGTGAGCGGGCTTCCTGTAGGATGCGAGCCATGGGTAGCCCAAGATCTACGAAAAGGCGCACATAGCCCTCAGGCTCTGCCAGCTGCAGCGCTTGCTCCAGGGAGGCCAAAGCGCCTGCTCGATCGCCGCCCCGCCAGTCTGCCAAGGCTTTAATGGATAGAGCTTCGATCGTGACGCTCATGCGACCTTCGTTTTTTGCCATCTCTAACAGGCGTTCAAGTATCGTCTGCGAACGATCATTAGAGAGTCTGTCTCCCTTGATAATCAATACCCGATCTATCGCCAGGTGCGTTACCACGCTTTCCGGGCGATTTTCGAATGGTTTGTCTTGCAACATCTCATGAGACCAATTCACAGCGGTCCTGAGCCGGTCCTGGACCAGCCAGAGTTCCAGCTGAGTGCGCTCGAACTGGCTGGTCCAATCTGTGAACGAAGCCTGCTCCTGCATAGGGCGCGCTTTATCAAGAAACGCTGTAGCCGTCTCGATCTCGCCTTCGGCCAGCTTCAAGCGAGCTGCGATCACATATCCGGCGATCAGCGATCGCACGTCGCCGCCTAGTTCAGCGCGACTCAAGCCGCGCGATATGTGGTCCCATGCATCTGCCAGCCGGTTCCATTCGTATAAGATCTCGCCCATGCGGATATATACCCAGCCGATGACTTGGAGCGGCAAGCGGCCCCAATTCTCCCGCTCCTGGATGTAAAGGAGGCCTTTCTCCCAATAGCCGGCCGCGTTCTGCAGATGTCCCTGTCTCAACTCCAGGTCGGCCAAGGCACCAAACATGTGTGCTGATTGGGCTCGCATGAGCGGTACGTGGACGAAGTCGAGCGCCTGGAGGTAACATTTTCTTGCTTCCGCCCAGCGCCCATTCTGGCGGTAGGTATCGCCAAGGGCGCTATAAACGTTGGATCGAAAGCCAGTATCCTGCTCGGGTAAATCCCGCAAAGCTCGCTCACCATAAGCCTCTGCCCGTTCCAGGTCATTCTGGGCGCATGCAACAAAGCAGCGAACGGAGGTCACCCTAGCCTGTTGCCCGTGCTTATCCTCTCTCTCAGTGGACAGCAACTTCTGTTCAACCTCGTCGATAAGACGGGAAGCCACCTCGAATGCTCCGGTGTAGAACAGGAAGGCTACCTGAGCCAGTCCGAATATAGGGTAAGCCTCGAACCAGTCTGGCTGAAGCGAGTCGATCCAACCTGCCACAACCTTGATCTCACCAGCCATTAGCTTGGCAACAATATAGGTTTCGAAAATCTGCATGATCCCCATCAAATCATCACCTGCAAAAGCATGTTTGAATGCAACCTCCGGATGCTCCTGGCGTAAATACCAGCCAGCAGCCCGGCGATGGAGTTCGGCAACCTGGTGGGGATAACGACGGCTCAATTCGCCGCGCAGGAACTCGGCAAACAGGCTGTGATAGCGATACCATTCCCGCTGGTCGTCCAGGGAGGTGATAAACAGGTTCTCCCGCTCGAGACGTTCCAGCATAGCCTGTCCCTTTTTCTGCCCGGTGACGGCGTCACACAGTGGTCCGCACAGACGGTCTAAAATACTTGTTTGTAAAAGAAAATCTTTAACATCAGACTGGAGTTTATCAAGCACATCCTCGTCCAGGTAGTCGGCGATGAAGCGTTGCTTTCCGCTGACTCTCGTGATCCTTTCTTACCCAGGATGGCGCCGGAGGGTTAGCGCGGCAAGCTGCAGCCCGGCGACCCAGCCTTCGGTTCCGGCGTGCAGAGAGGCTATTTCTTCTGGAGAGAGATCAAGATCCATCGACCAGTTCAGGAATTCCGTAGTCTCGTCTTTGGTGAAATGAAGTTCACCAACCCCGATCTCCATGAGCTGATCACGGGCACGGTAGCGAGCCAGGGGTAGTGGAGGTTCCCTTCGACTGACCAGGATGAAATGCAGGTTTCGTGGAAGGTGGTCGAGAATGAATGCCATGACGGCGTGTGTGTCTTTGTCCTCGATCAGATGGTAATCATCGAGAACAAATACGGTGTGAGTCAGCAGCTCGTTGGCAGCACTGAATTCACAGGCAGTTAAACTTGCCGTTTTCTTTGCCGCTGCCATCGTAATATAACCTGCCAATCAATTCCATCCCTTACTCAACGTGGCTAAGATGCTCTTGCTGGTGACTTCAACACACAGCTCCTGTTTCGAGCTGGTATACTCGGCGCGCCAGATGGCCACGCTGTCCAATGATTTCGATGATCCTTGGTTCACCCTCAGAATCACCCACCTGGAAATCCCTGCATTTGAGGCGTGAATCACAGACCAGGTAGTAGAGCCTGATACGCTGTTGATGGAAATGTGCAATTATTGGTTGCCTCTAAATCCACGCCTCCGTGGTCATCTGCGTCCTACCTCCAGCCTCAGCCATCATTCTATTCTACAATTCAGCAGTATTCTCTTCA
>JACUUU010000283.1 GCA_014859065.1 Anaerolineales bacterium | reverse complement strand
TGGCATCCTTGTGATGGCTTTGTAAATCTTTCCAGACTTTTAGTAACAACGGCAAGCCTTTATATGAAACCAGACGCCCGGTGTAAACCACAATCTTTGATGTCTCTGGCAGAGATAGTTTTTTTCGCAACCTATTTTTTTGTTCTAAGCTCACTGGAGAAAAACGATGCGTATCAACGCAATTGGGGATCAAATAAATCTTGTCAGGAGGTATATGGTTGGAGATCAATTCGGCAGCAATTTCCTCAGAGATTGCTGAAAAAGCATCAGCTCTTTTTAGAAAAAAGTTCCGAAATTTCAAGAAAATCCTGAAGGGAATGAATTTGGACGACAAACCCATTTCATTTAGACCACTCACGAAAAATTCGCCAGACATTTCACCCTGACTATCTGCTTTAAGAATACACTTCTTGCGCATGAGTTTACCCGCCAACACAGCTGTTATCCCAATGATTCGGAAGCCTGAAACAAATATGAGGTCATACTGCTTGTGAAGTTGGATAAGCCTTAGAAAACCTGAAAATATTAAACCCCATTTCTTGAGCTGGCCACATCCGGACGGCGGCAGTCGATAGATCGACGTTGATCTGAATCTTTCCACTTTCTTCAATTTACTGTCGGATCTGCGAGTAATGATAATGACAGCATATCCGTTAGCCATAAGGCCATCTGCCAGTAATTGCGCTTGTGTTTCACCACCACCAACAACAGGATAGTAAGTTTCTGTAAATATACAAATTTTCAATGGTTGCATAAAATTACAACAATTTAATACTATCTTGGTTGATTTATCTACAATATTTGTTATAGTACGGTTCTAAGTTGATGTCTTACTACAACTTTTTGCCACTTGTTTGACCCAAAAAGCAAAATAGTCTTTTAGTTTTGGATTTCGGTAGAGATTACCTTTTTCTTCTGGTTGTGGACGGTAACTTGCAGTGCCATTTTTTACATCAAGAATAGCTTGAATATAGAGTTCAAGTCCAAGTGCTTCAAGATCACACCATACGTCTGCGTATGAGCGACGATCGACAGGAACTTCACCTTCTTTTACAATACTACCGGTATCCAACCCGGCGTTAACCTTTTGAATAGTCACACCAGCAACAGGTTCACCATTATACAAAGCCCAAAAGGTTGTTTTATTGCCACGATAGGCTGGTACTTTGCCATGGTGAATCCCCAAAGTTCCAAACCTTGGTATTTCGAAGAGTTCCGGTTTTAAGATAGGTGAACCATAAATAAGTCCTAGCTCCGGTTCTAATGAGTGTACAAGGTTTTTTACTTCCTGCGAGTGAATGTTTTTCACATTATGAATTTTTCCAGATATCTCTTCTATTTTCTTTCTTAGAGCATTTTCTTTTTGGGGGTTCTCTAAATATCTACTTATGCCTGTAATGATGAGGGATACAAATAAAGGGAAAGCGAGAATTCCTCGTCGGTTCCAAAGATCTCTGAAAATAGCTCTCCAGCTATGCGATTCTGTTTGACAAATTGCACCACGAAGCTCGATTTCTGGATGCATCTCCAAGCGATATAAGAACTCTTTGGCATCGTGGGTTAATTCTGGACCTCCACCAAACATAACTACCCGAATTGGTTGTTCGATGGTTTCTACATTGTCAGGCATAATTCTTTAGCGCTCTTTTCAGGCGTGCTTGAGTGAAATATTTCCACCTTTGTAAGAAAGGTTCGATATAATGCACTATTTTTATCCAAATGATTGAATGCTTAAATATAGCTGCACCGGAATAAGATGGTTCGTAGATTAAAAAATACTCTGGATTTTGACACTCTTCATCGAGAAGGGCAGAATTCAATATAGCACGCGTTTGCCAAGGGTAAAAGAGAGTGGTTTGGCTTTTATAACAATCTAAAGCCTTTCTCTTTTGTGCTGCCACATCATCGATTGAGAACTTAATCAAGAATTGAGTTTTTATGTATTTACGAATATCCTGTAGAGGGAGGAGTTTCCAACGATAATACACGAAATATTCAACAATTTGTGCCTTAAATAAACGTTGGGTTAGTCCTTTTATAACAACATCATTGATGGCTAAATGGTCTTGATGGCGATCGTAACGAAAAGGGATAAATATGAAGTCCGGTTTGATATCGTTTATGATCTTCGAGAGCTTTTCCAAAAGCGCTATTTTTTTTTCTCTGATTTTAGCTTCTGGCATTCGTAAGAAATGTAAATTTTCATCAGGAACCCCCAACAACCTCATAGCAGATTTGGATTCTTTAACCCTCAATTCACCCAAGTCTGGAGAAATAGTATCTCGTCTTGGAAAGATCGGTGAAGGTGATTTCATTCCATCTGTAGCATATATGATGTGGATTTGTTCTTTCTGCGGCAGCTTTGCAATAATCCCGCCACAAGCAAGGGTTTCGTCATCCATATGTGGGGCGATAATCAAGATCGTGCCCCGGAATAATTCGTTTGGGTTGGTCACTTTAAAATGAGTTTCTACCACACGACTATTGGCGTCGGTTTGTCCTGTCAATCAATTTCTCGCGATATCCTAGGGCAACCTTTGAAAAAGGCAAATCTAAAAATGATGCTACCCGAAGTTATTGGGTGTTTGCCACATTTTCTAGAATGGAAAGTGTTTTTTGCGCGCAGACATCCCAAGTAAAAAGCACAGAACGATCTAATCCTTTTTGTGAGAGCGTCGTTCTTAAATCCCCATCCTTCAATACCATTTCTATCGCATCACAAATTGCTCGTGCATCGTGCGGATCGACAAATATGGCTGCATCCCCAGCTATTTCCTGCAGGCCATTGGCATTTGAGGTGATAATGGGAGTGCCACATGCCATTGCTTCAGTTATTGGAATTGGAAAAGCTTCAAGGTTAGATGGATATAAGTAGATAGAAGCTAAAGAATAGATCGCTGGTAAATCCTTCTGATCAATCCAACCTGGGAAGATAATATCTTTTCCATAGCCAGTAGATGGGATTTTATATTGGTTGCGTAATAGATGGCAGTCTTTCCCCCCCACAACCAACTTATGTGGTTTTTCAGTTTGCTGGTGGAATTGAGCATAGGCCAATAATAGCTGGCCAAAATTCTTCCGTTCATCACCCCCCACCTTTGTCAAGGTGAGGATAAACCTTTCAGGCAGGTTATAGCGTGCTTTGACCTTTTGTAACGTGTCTTGATCAGTCACTTGTCGAAAATGTCTGTCTGGGGCAAAATAGACAGTCTGAACCTTACCGGGGGGCAAGTTGAGCACTCGGTTAAAATTATCGGTAGTGAGCTGCGAGACAGAAAGAACGACAGCGCACTTTTTAAAATAAAGAGGCATAACGGTACGAATATAGCCTACGTCCCAGCGGTTGTAGAACTGCGCCTGTTCCGGAATGAACCAATCTGCACCATGTACTACCATGACTGTCTTACAAGGTGCTAACAGAGGGACTGTGAATTTTGGATGAAAGACCAAATCCACCTTCTCTCGCCAGCATGCATACGGAATTGCTAACTGATCCCAGAGTGCTTTATTAGGTGCAGATAAAACTCTCTCGGTTACATTCTCGTGCTGGATAAAGCGCCCCAAATTAGCAGGATCACGGTAGAACAGCACGTAATGATTCTTTCTATCAATGCGTAAGAGTTCGTGAATAAGGTTGTTAGTGTATACCCCTATTCCCCCTTTTTCATCTAATGCTCGGAGCATCATTCCAAAGCGCATCAAAGTTCCTCGCTTGATCTCTTTACTATTCTAGATCCATTCCCTAAATCACCTCTCCTAAAATTACGCGAGGTTAGATGATTAACCACCAAAACTAGAATCAGTGCTTGGACTGACTCTGTAAGAAATGTCCACAGATGCCGAATGCTGAATAATCCATCTGACCAATGAAATCCATAAAATAGAGAGATTGGCGAGACAAATCTTTCATGGGAAAAAGGCCAGAGAGCCATCACACCGCGACTAACTGTAAAATAATCGAAGACGATATGTGCCTGGTAGCTTAATAAAGTAACAAGAAATATAGTCCGAAAGGGAAGTGTTTTGAACAGGACCGAGATTCCGCCTGCAAATAACAATGCCACCAGCAGACCAACGAAAAGAGAGTGAGTCGCGTTGTTGTGGTATCTCCCAAAGTCGCCCGCCAGGATGCCAAAAACCGAATCCAAATCTGGCAGCATCGAAGCCACTATTGAGATTATCAGGAGAACAGGTATCCGCCCAAGCTTTCCAAACTTTGACTTTGATGAGTCAGGTTCAACAATTTTATAAACCACATAGCCCATTGTGGTGTGCAAGATAGGGGAAGGCATGAGAAATTCAATCTCCCCGTAATCCAATAATCTTAGCTGGCACACCAGCTACAATTGCATTATCCGGCACATCCTTAAGCACCACTGAACCTGCACCTATGACGCATCCGTTCCCAACTTTAACACCATCAACTATAGACACCGATACCCCAATCCAAACATCATCGCCAATTTCGATACCCTTTGTACTCCCCACCTGCATTTTCATGGGGATATCTAACCGCTTATAGCTAGGATTACCAGATATGATTACTGAATTTGACCCGATTGTGACCAGTGATCCAATTGAAATTGGCCCAATGCCTGCCCTTATGGTGCAATTTGGACCAACCGAGACATCCTTCCCTACATTGATTTTTGCTGAGGCACATGAGAAGATTGTGTTTCTCCCAATGAGAACAGTATCACCCAAATTGATGTATGATCCCTTGCCTTTGGCATCCAACACAACATTGCTTTCAATAAACACATTATGACCCAATGAAATCCGTTTTGGACATCGGAACATCACATAAGGACTGATTACCGTCCCTTTCCCCATATTTTCAAATAAAGAGGGGTAGAATAGTTTTCTT
>JACUUU010000282.1 GCA_014859065.1 Anaerolineales bacterium | reverse complement strand
CAATGTATGCCAAAAATATCATCCAAAGGTAATGGTCGTCCTATTCCAACAATTGAGATAAATTTGGAATTATCATCAGAACAAGGTGAAGAGGTGCTCAAAACATTGAGGGTTCGTTTTGAGAAAAACATGACCCGCCACGAAGGTCTTGATTGGTCCAAAATACAAGCCAAACTGGAAGCTCATCCTGAAAAACTATCGTCACTCAATGCCATGGAAAGCACTGGCGGTGAACCAGATGTCGTTGGTTATGATAAAAAGACGGGCGAATACATTTTTTGTGATTGTTCAGCGGAAAGCCCTGAAGGACGCAGGAGTATCTGCTACGACGGGGAAGGGCAGGAAGAAAGAGAAAAGAAAGGTGTTCACCCTGCCGGTAATGCGATTGATCTTGCAGCCGCCATGGGTATTGATCTTTTGAACGAAGACCAATATCGAGAATTGCAGGAACTTGGAGAATTTGATACCAAGACCTCGAGCTGGATACAAACACCTGCTGAAATTAGAAAACTTGGCGGCGCCCTCTTTGCTGATCGCCGTTACGGCAAGGTCTTCGTGTATCACAATAGCGCGCCCTCTTTCTATTCCGCCCGGGGATTCCGTGGCTCACTCAGGGTCTGAAATATAGACAGATCAGTGTGGTAATTCCGCATGCCGGGATCTGTACGAGGGCAGTCGGGGAACTGGCAGACATACCGCGATGGACCAGAAGCACCTATGGGAGACCCAGTGCTCATGTCCCAAATTTCTTGTAATAAGAATCTAATAAATGAGGATTACTGGAGAAAATATGCAGAATTTATCCATAAAAGAGCTAAATATTGAAACCTGGAAGGATTTTGAGCAATTGGCTCAAAAACATAATGGTGTCTGGGGAGGATGTTGGTGCACTGCTTTTCATCCGAAATCACCAGAGCAAAGGAAAAGTCAAGAAGCCACCAAATCCTACAAAAGAAGACTCGTCGAAGAAGACAGAGCCCATGCTGCCCTGGTCTATGATGGAGATACCTGTGTCACCTGGTGTCAATTTGGCTCACCTCAAGAACTTCCCACTATTTATCACAAAAAAGAAGTCGAGTCTAAAATGACCATTCCCGATTGGAGAATCACCTGCTTTTTTGTTGATAGAGACCACCGTAAGAAAGGCCTGTCCTTTTATGCCTTGAATGGTGCATTAGAACTCATCAAGAATTTAGGTGGTGGGGTTGTAGAAAGCTATCCACAGGATACTCAAGGCAAAAAAATATCGAATTCGTTCTTATACAATGGTACAAGGGACATCTTTGAAAAAGCCGATTTCAATTATGAAGGCAAAAAAGGGAAAAATCATTGTATTATGAGAAAGATGATTTAAGGTTTCGGGGGTCCCCTGCTTGTACTCGATGTCCAAGTTGATGCGATCCCCCTGATGAAGACCTGGACAAAACCGTGGGACAAGTATGTTGATATTACGGAGAATGGCAACATCATCATCTCCTTCGAGCAGAGCCGTCAACTCCTCAACCAGATCGGCATTGCTGGAGAGATACTTCATACGCCCGGCCATACGGACCATTGCGTCTCGCTCCTTCTCGATGATGGCTCAGTCTTCACTGGTGATCTTCCACCGGAAGCTTATGCTTTCGACAATCCCGTTGCTCTGGCAACCTGGAAGATGCTCCGAGATCGAGGGGCTGCGCGTGTGTATCCTGCACATGGACCTACCAGAACGATAAGTGAGGATTCAGATGTTGCAAGTGATCGGAGCTGGATTCGGAAGAACAGGAACCCATAGTCTTGCCCGCGCCCTGGGTGAACTTGGCTTTGGGCCTTGCTATACCCTGCTGGATGTTGACAAGCACGCCGGGCATGTAGATTTATGGAATGCTGCCCTGGAAGGCAGAGCGGTAGATTGGAGACCTTTATTCAAAATTATAACTCTGCGGTTGAATGGCCCACAATCTCGTTCTTACCTCAATTGGTCGATCATTTTCCAAAGGCTAAGGTCATCTTGACGGTAAGAGACCCTGACTCCTGGTATGAAAGCGCCGCCACCACCATATTTCCCGCTTTGGAAGCGACCGCAAAACACCCTGATGCGCAAATCAGAGAGAGAAGCAACCTGAAAAGACGCCTGATTTTGGAGCAGGTGTTCTCGGGCAGGTATTGGGATAAGACCTATGCCATTCAGGTTTATCGAGACCACGTAAAAGTTGTTGAAAAATTAGTACCCGCCAAGCGTTTGCTGCATTATCAAGTTACCGAAGGTTGGTCCCCACTGTGTACATTTTTGGGGGTATCGGATCCGGGCAAACCGTTCCCAAGGCAGAATGAAAGAGCCAGTTTTCTGGCCTCAGCTCCTGAATGGGCAAAAAAGGTCATGAAAGAAAACAGAGCAGACCGAGACCGCCAACGAAAGGATTAAGAGAAAAGATCGAGTGACACCTGGCATATATTGCGAATGATGGGAAAGCGCTGGGCTGATGTACCATTTGAGGAGGTGTTGATTGAAGGTGTCGCACCAGCCGAGAATACGGATTTTACTCACCCACCGCTGAATTCAACGTCAGGCAGACAAAACAGGACTTAACTTATAAAATGGACCACACCATCTTGACAAACCCGACCGAGACTAAACTGGTTAATGCCGTGCATGAAAACCTGTACGCGCTGTTTCGCTCAATGCACATCCTGCCAGGTAGTGAAGTGCTAGAAAGTGATGAGATCAGCTACCACAACGCTTTCCCCACTAATCCGATGTTCAAAGGTGCCTGGAGAACCCGCCTGCCTGTTGAAGAAGTGGAAGCGACGATTGACGAAACGCAGGCCTGGTTCAACCAGCGCAAAGCCCCATCTTTCTTCTGGTGGACCGACCCCCTAACACAGCCCGCAGACCTGGCTGAACGTTTGCTTAAGCGAGGCTTTGATGGGAATTTTCCAGGCGAGCCTGGCATGGTGGCGGATTTATTTGCCCTAAATCAAAATGTGCGCATGCCTCCAGGTTTAACCATCCGGCTGGTCGTCGACCAAAAATCCTTGCTCGATTGGCGCGATGTGTTTACCGCCGCATACGAGATGCCTGAAGCAGGGGGGCAAGCCTGGTATGATGCGACACTCCAAGCAGGACTAGAAAGGGCACCCTGGAAATTGTACGTTGCTTACCTGGTGGGAAAAGCGGTAGCCACCAGCATGCTTTTCAATGGTGCAGGCGTGTCGGGTGTGTATGCTGTAGGCACACTCCCAAACGAGCGGGGTAAAGGCCTTGGTGCGGCAATTACATTGAAACCCTTGCTTGACGTTCGCCAGCAAGGATATCGCTTTGCGGTCTTGTTCTCGTCGAGAAAGGGCTACTCAGTCTACCAGCGGTTAGGTTTTCGGGAGGTCGCCAGCAAGATTGGCATCTATTTTTTGGAAAAAGATTAAGCGAGGCGGTTTCAACAACACCTGAAGGAGTAATTTATGAGTCAATCTGGTGGTTATGATAATTATGACTTTGTGGCGGCATTATACGATCATGTCGTCCCCTACCGCGATCGTCCTGATGTGGCTTTCTTCGTCGCAGCATCCCAATAGGCAGGTGGTCCAGTCCTGGAGATCGGTTGCGGGACAGGGAGAGTGTTGATTCCTACTGCAAGAGCTGGCGTCAAGGTCGTTGGACTTGATTTGTCAGCGCACATGCTGGATGTATGCCGGCAACGGCTTCTGAGTGAACCCGAAGATGTTCAGTCCAGAGTTCAACTTGTCCAGGCAGATATGCGGGACTTTGAGCTTTCTCAAACCTTTCAGCTGGTGACGATCCCATTCCGGCCATTTCAGCACTTGACAACAGTAGATGACCAGCTGGCTTGTCTGGCTTGCGTTCATCGTCATCTGGATAAAGGGGGCAAGCTGATCCTGGACTTCTTCAATCCCTCCCTGCCGGCTCTGACGAGTGACACTGTTGGGGAGGAGGTGAAAGAAGAACCTGAGTTCCGCATGCCTGATGGCCGGCGCGTGGTTCGCCGTCACAAGGTTGTGGCGAGAGATTACTTCAACCAGATCAACCACGTTGAGTTGATCTATTATGTAACGCACCCCGATGGGCGAGAAGAACGCCTGGTTCACGCTTTTCCCATGCGCTACCTGTTCCGCTTCGAGGCGGAGCATCTGCTGGTGAGGAGTGGATTCGAGGTAGAGGCAGTCTATGCAGATTTCGACAAGAACCCCTACGGATCAAAGTATCCCGGGGATTTGATCTTCCTGGCGAAGGCAGTAGAATAAGTGAGCGGCAGGTCACCAAAATTTCAAATGCTCTAGCGTTATCTCTAACACACAACGTGTTCTACTGTCAAACAACGGTATCCCTAGATTGTCTCTTCCTTGTTCATCTAGCTGCAGTTGATACTTGCGAATGTGCTCCTGCGTCCTTATGACGAACTCGTCGTCTCCCACTATGCATGCCTGACCCCGGATTACTACAGCTTGCTCTCCAAATTCTCCACTGTAAACTGTAATTGCCACGTTGGAATTCGTCAGCAGGTTGTGGACCTTTACCGATTTGCGATTTGTCTGTATGTAAAGTTTGCCATTGTCGTATGTGAAGAATACGGGAACTGCGTGAGGCTTGTTGTTGGAATCTACGGTGCAAAAAGCAGCCACGCGTTCTCGCTGTAAGAAACCTTCGACCTCTGACATTGAACTGGGCATTTTATTATCCTATACTTCTGTCTTTCATCCCAGGGAAGGATGTGGGCATGGGATCGCTTGGGTCGCGGCGTAGTGTGAAGGCTTTGGCTGGAAGAGGCTGATGGGCAGCGCCTAACCAGTGTATTTCCCGGGACTTTGCGAAAAATTTGGCAGTAATGGTTGCACTGAAAAAACGATCAGACCAAACTAGTCTAAATTATACCCTCCTCA
>JACUUU010000281.1 GCA_014859065.1 Anaerolineales bacterium | reverse complement strand
CCCTTTTCTTATAAAAAATTAATACCATAAACCTTTTCAAATTAGCACAAAATTTATATAATTTTCTGGTAGCTTGTCTAAATGATTACCTCTTAATTTATGATTGGTCTATGGTCAATTTAACATAAGTAGGATATAATCATCAAATTCCCCAACTATAAATTACTTCGAAATCGATAAGGGATTGAATTTGTAGAATTCTAGGAGGTGTTCACAGGAGGAAATATTTATTAGGGTAATCGATTTTACTCATGTTGGTAAAAAGAACGAAACAAAAAAATGCCTGTGCTCAAGTATGTTGCGTATAGGCGAAATAACTTCTTTAGGAGTAGAAAATGAAGAAAATTTGGTCCATCTTAACATTCTTATTGGTTGTCAGTCTTTTATTAGCTGCCTGTGGTCCCGCGGATACACCCACCCCTGAGCCCACAGCAACACAACCAGTCCAACCAACAGAGACGCCTGAACCGACAGAACCACCCCCACCGACAGAAGAGCCTTTAGTCGAGCTGCTCGTCTGGGCGGATGAGACCCGCTCACCCATTATCGATGAATTAGGCAACCAGTTTGCGGCAGATTATGGAATCAAATTGGTTGTCCAGCAGTTAGGGTTTGGGGATATCCGTGACCAACTGGCAGTAGCTGGGCCAGCTGGTGAGGGGCCAGATGTCATTATCGGCGCTCACGACTGGCTAGGACAGTTGGTTATGAATGGCCTGGTATCACCTATTGATCTGGGCGCGAAGCAAAATGATTTTCTCGAAGCGGCTTTAACTGCCTTTGTCTATGAAGGCGAGCTCTATGGTATGCCTTACGCGACTGAGAACATTGCCTTCTTCTGCAACCCAGAACTTGTCGATCCTGCCCCAACAACCTGGGCGGAAGTAAAAGCTCTGGCGGAAGAACTTGAGGCTGACTCAGATGGTGAGGTAACTGCCTGGACTATCCAGTCCAATGATCCTTACCACTATTTCCCCCTCATGAATTCCTTTGGAGGCTATGTATTCGGCCTGACAGATGAGGGTTATGATCCCTATGATGTGGGTCTGGACAGCGAAGGCGCCATAGCCGCGGCACAGTGGCTGCAAGATATGGCTGAGTCAGGTCACCTTCAACCTGAAGTCGATTATGACGTTATGCATGCCTTATTCACCCAAGGAAAGGTGGCTTGTATCGGAACTGGCCCATGGGCTTTGAGCATGATCCGTGATTCCGGTATCCCATACACAATCAACCCCTTCCCAGCTGGCGATGTAGGGGTTGGTAGCCCATTCCTGGGTGTGCAGGGCTTCATGATCTCCGCCTTTAGCGAAAACAGGTTGCTGGCTGAGACTGTCTTTACCGAGATCTTTGCAACTGAAGAATTCATGCAGGCGATGTATGATGTAGATCCACGTCCGCCGGCGTTTCTAATGGTCAGGGATGCCATTGATGATGTAGATCTGGCTCAGTTTGCCGCAGCTGGCGAAGAAGGCCTGCCCATGCCTGCTATCCCTGAGATGTCCTCTGTTTGGGAAGCCTGGACAAATGCGTTGTTATTGGTTATCTCCCAGCAACAAGATGCGGTAGGTGCCTTTGAAACCGCAGCAGACCAGGTTCGAACTGCGATCGAATAACGATTAATTTCCGATCGTAAAGAAGAAAATTAGATGGGTAAATCACTGAGCAGGGCCAGAGAAGGGGCATTTTCTCTGGCCCTCCTTCCAAGTTATCTATCACGGATTGCCTTGCGTCTTGCAGGCCTTGCCTTCATAGATGCTTTTGCAGTTATGCTGCTATATCTACTGATCCGTGATGGTATCTGGCCACTTGCAACGGTACTGGCCGCCGTGACCATTATCATCAATGTTATAACTTTATCCGACCGGTTGTATCCACTGCGTTGGATGTCTCCTGCCATCGTGATTATTATGATGATGGTGCTTTACCCAATTCTCTTTACAGTCTACACCGCCTTCACTAATTATAGCGATGGTCACCTTCTGACCAAGATTCAGGCCATCCGTCGCATAGGACAAAACACCTATCTGCCAGAAGGGGGCATTACCTACGATTGGGCGGGTTATCGTTCGCCAGAAGGGGAATTTTTGCTCTGGCTGGTTGATCAAGATGGTCAAACTTTTCTGGCTGAACCCAACGAACCACTTCAGGAAGTATCACCTGATGAACCCGGGATTGGTCCGCTTGATGAGAACGGTTTTCCTGCGACCATTGAAGGTTACAATCGCCTTGCACTAAGGGATATCATCCCAATTCTGGATCGCGAGTTAGCCCTGCTGGAATTCGGTGAGCCTCCCTTAACCATCAAAATCAAATCGATCCGAGAAGCCTCTCAATTACAACAACGTTATGTGTATGACGATGAAAAGGATGCCATCACTGACCAGGTTACAGGCATTGTCTATTCCGCAGACGATCAACGCGGGTTGTTTGTTTCTGAAGAAGGTCAGGTGTTAAGACCGGGGTATCAGGTGGTGATCGGTTGGGGGAATTTTGAACGTTTATTCACCAGCCCAGCTTTAAGAGGTCCATTTATCACGGTCTTCACCTGGACAATCGTTTTTGCTTTCTTTTCCGTTTTTACTACCTTTGCCCTGGGTTTGTTCCTGGCTATGGTTTACAACGAACCTACCTTTCCTGGTCGAAAAATTATCCGCACATTGCTGATCCTGCCTTACGCTATTCCCGGCGTAATCGGGATTTTAATCTGGAGAGGTATGCTCAACCAAAACCTGGGGGTGATAACTACCAACCTGGTAAGCATATTCGGTTGGGCGCCGGCATGGTTCACCGACCCTGTGTGGAGTAAAGTGGGTATCTTGCTGGTTAACTTATGGCTGGGATATCCATATATGATGTTGATTTGTAGTGGTGCGCTGCAATCCATATCACATGATATCTACGAAGCTGCTGAGGTTGATGGCGCGGGCATCTGGCACCGCTTCTGGCACATCACCTTGCCTCTTCTAATGGTCAGTGTTGGCCCACTATTGATCGCTTCTTTCACCTTTAACTTCAATAATTTCACCGTCATCTATCTCTACAACGAAGGCCGGCCACCAATCCCTGGCACACCCACTCCAGCTGGTTATACTGACATCCTGATCTCATACACCTTCCGGTTGGCATTCGAATCTGGGCGCGGGTCAGATTATGGATATGCAGCTGCAATTACGATAATAATATTCCTTATCGTTGCGGCGATTATGCTGTTTCAATACCGGTTCCTGGGAAGGTGGGAGGAGATATCCGAAAATGTCTAAACAAGAATTGCTCTCACTTAAAACTCCTCAACCAAAAGCCAGTTCTATCGGCGGCCAGCGTAAATTGGTTTTCGCGGCCCGAATAATTATCACCTTGTTGGCTGTTGCCTTTGCTCTCTTTCCGATTATCTGGATCATATCTGCAGCGTTTAACCCAGCTAGCTCGATGGCTACCCAGCAGCTCATCCCACCGAACGCATCGTTAGCCAACTTTGAGAAAGCTTTGAGAAATCCACTCCATCCATATTTCACCTGGATGTGGAATTCACTTAAAATTTCCTCTATTACCATGGTCCTGGCTGTCACTGTTACGGCATTGACGGCCTACTCCTTCTCACGTTTCCGGTTCCGTGGCCGGAAAAGTTTGCTGATTACCATCTTGCTCATCCAGGTTTTTCCAAATATGCTCACCATGGTGGCTTTGTTCTTATTGTTAAGGCAGATTGGAGAATACTTCCCTGCCATGGGTCTCAACAGCCACGGAGGTCTGATCCTGGTTTATCTGGGTGCACAGATGGGAATAAATATCTGGCTGATGAAAGGATTCTTTGATACGATCCCACGCGATATCGATGAGTCTGCTGCTGTGGATGGAGCTACCCACTGGCAAGCCTTTTGGTGGTTGATATTTCCACTTGTGCGTCCGGTGCTGGCAGTCGTAGGCGTGCTGGTTTTTGTTGGGACTTTTAATGAATTTATCCTTGCCAATGTCCTGTTACGCAGTACAAACCAGTTCACGTTAATGGTAGGTCTTTACATGTTCGTTACCCAAAACTTTGCCCAACAATGGGGCGTTTTCGCCGCCGGAGCATTGGTTGGTGCGATCCCAATTGCCCTGATCTATGTCTTGATGCAAGATTACATCGTCGGTGGTTTGACGCGCGGCGCGGTAAAGGGTTGATTTGGCAAATGCAAGATCTTATTTTTGGAACGCTTTCAACCGATGAACTAAAACTAATATCCCACCGTGCTTACCATAGGGGGGTTCAACATGACCAACGTTTGAACCCCCTTGACCCCCTTCCCGGTGAAGCCGTAAAAATTTCTGTCCTGACTGGCGTGGCTGCCCAGGTTGATAAAGTTGCCTGCTACTATACTACCGATGACAGCCAACCAGAAGGTTCACGTGGGATACCTGAAAATGGCAGAGTCATCCTGCTGGAGAAGGCAGGCATTGATTGGGACACGTTTAATTGGGGATACCTTATCCGCTGGGAAGGAACCCTACCGCCTCAAACTGAGGGTACAATCGTCAGATACCGCATCGGCACCTGGTCTGAAGGGAGTCAGGAAATATTTGCTAACTGGCCAGATGTCAAAGCTACTGTCGAAAACGCAGCCCGGGCTTATTTCCATAAAGAGCCATTTCCATCTGGATTTCTGGGTGATCCAACCACCAGGTCTATTTTTAATTACCATGTTGATACCTTTCAATCACCGCAGTGGGCGCGGGAGTCATTGATCTATCACATCTTTGTCGACCGTTTTAACCCGGGGAATGGAAAGGATTGGATCCAGACCAGCAACCTAAAGGATTTTATCGGTGGCACTATCTGGGGAATTACCGAAAAGCTGGATTATGTCCAGGAGCTTGGCGCTGACACCATCTGGCTCAGCC
>JACUUU010000280.1 GCA_014859065.1 Anaerolineales bacterium | reverse complement strand
TAACTAGGCGCTCAATAGTTATTAGTTGATTGGCATATCCCCTCAATTCAATTCCCATGGAGGGGTACCCAAACTACCTCCTCTTTTTAAGGAGGCTTTCACCGGCTCCGAGATTTCAGGGAGAACATCAGCCGCCGCAGCTAATAAACCAAAACAACCGGTCAACATCATATCACCAAATGGGACTGCGAAATAAGGTCGTAAAACAGAATGCCATAAAAGATTACGACGAGGACCAGTAACGGCCACTCCAAACGGTCCTTCAGCCAGGTTTAAACTGTCTGAATGATAAATCAATGCCCCATGACCATGGTCACCAAATACCATTTCATGGCTTAAACTACTATCTGCCAAAGACAATAATAGTTTCTCTAATTTATCCAGATCTATCAAACCAGTATGGTGCTCAAAAACCCCTTCGATCCCATCTGCTCCTAATCTGAATGCCAGTGTATGGAAATTACCTACATTGGCAACAAGCACCTGTTCACGAGCAGATACAAATGTATCCATAGTTGCGCCTAAAACCGCAGCTGGAGCTGTGTCCATAACTACCAGGGGTAGATCCACCTCCTGCATGGTATCGGCAACGGCTTGTAAACGGGTCATAATTGGTGGAATTTGCTCAGCCTGATAAGCAAAAGCACTAAGGCGATTTTCTGCCCGAATGCGGCTATCCAAATAATCAAAGCGGAATTGGCGATCAGAAACGTTTGGAGGAGCATTTCCATGATCAAACACCGCTACAGCTACTGCAGCGAGGTCATCGAGGGAAACAGAATAGTCTTGAAAGACTTTGACTATACTATTGAAATCAAAATCCCGCATTGTTAAATTGATCACGTCCGAAGGTAACCTGGCAGCTTCATCTTCTGTGATGATTTCGACGCCCATCTGCTTGACTACGTTAAGATCGTCATTGAAGGAACGGGCTGCATCTGGTGTGGCGTATAACGGCAGCCCTGCGCGAATATGGTCTTCAGCTGCCCAATGGCTGGGTCCTCCACCCATGATTACCCCATCAAGATAGACAGGCAGACGACTGCGAGTAGCTTGCTGCAACCGCTTACGCACGATCATTGTGGGCGATGGCAATACCAACTTAAACCCGTTTTCGAGATCCAAGCGGGAATCATAGAGAAAAATGTCTTGTGTTCCAGTTCCAATATCAACAGTTAATATTTTCATGTTCAATCCATAGAAAACGATGGGTATCGTAGACTTAGTCACAAGAGTTTACCATATACCACTAACCCGTATCTTCGCACACTGCCCCTGGAAACCCAAAATAATAAGCGAGCTAATAAGTGGCTCGGGATTAAGCTTTCATCTGGCAGCGTTCAATTTAAGGTATACTTTTCATTACCTTTGGCGAGAGGCTCATCATGGAACTAGAAGAAGAGAATAAACGGTGGGAAGAAGAAACCCTGAAACCAGCGCTTGAGCGCTTCCCGGAACGAAAAGCTGAGTTCATGACCACCTCCGGTATCGTAATACCCCCATTACTGGTACCGGAAGATCAAGATTCAGATTACGCTGAAAAGCTTGGTTATCCAGGAGAGTATCCATTCACCCGGGGTGTCAGACCCAGTATGTATCGCAGCCGTTTTTGGACCATGCGCCAGTACGCCGGATACGCCACAGCCCAGGAGTCCAACCGCCGCTACCGCTACCTTCTCGAACAAGGCCAAACCGGTCTGTCAGTAGCATTCGATCTACCTACCCAGATCGGATATGACGCTGATGACCCCATCGCGCAAGGGGAGGTTGGCAAGGTTGGTGTCTCCATATCTTCAATCCAAGACATGGAAACCCTCTTCCAGCAGATACCTTTGGGTGAAGTCTCCACTTCAATGACTATCAACGCACCAGCCGCTATCTTACTTGCAATGTACATCAGTGTGGCGAAAAGTCAGGGGGTGGAAATTTCAAAACTCCGCGGCACGATCCAAAACGATATCCTCAAGGAATATATTGCCCGGGGAACCTATATATTCCCCCCAAAACCATCGATGCGGTTGGTAACCGATGTATTTCGCTACTGCAAAATGGAAATCCCTCACTGGAACACTATAAGTATTTCGGGTTATCACATCCGCGAAGCTGGTTCGACCGCCGTTCAAGAAATCGCCTTCACGATGGCGAATGCAATTGCATACATCCAAGCAGCACTTGAGGTGGGATTGCGAATCGACGATTTTGCTGGACAGCTTTCCTTCTTCTTCAACGCCCATAATAATTTCTTGGAAGAGATCGCCAAATTTCGAGCAGCACGTCGTTTTTGGGCAAAATTGATGCGCGATAGATTCAACGCCCAACGGCCAAGCTCATTTCCGCTGCGCTTCCATACGCAAACCGGTGGTTCGACACTAACCGCACAACAACCGGAGAACAACGTCGTTCGGGTCACTTTACAAGCCCTGGCAGCAGTCTTGGGAGGCACCCAATCGCTGCATACCAACAGCATGGATGAAGCCCTGTGGCTTCCTACGGAGAAAGCTGTCCGCACAGCATTACGGACACAGCAAATTATCGCTCACGAATCGGGGGTGGCTGATTCAGTCGACCCCTTGGGTGGTTCATTCCTGATCGAATACTTGACGGATGAAATTGAACGCAAGGTTGAAGTATATATTACCAAGATAGATGAAATGGGTGGTGCGCTGGCAGCAATCGAAAATGGTTTCATCCAGGCAGAAATACAAGAATCTGCTTATCGCTTTCAACAAGCGGTGGAAAGCCAAGTGGAAACCATTATCGGGGTCAATGCATACCAGGATGGAGAAAGTCAAAAACCTGAACGCCTGACCGTAGACGAAGGTCTTGAAATATCGCAGCGTGAGCGACTGGTCAAATTTCGAGCGGAGCGCGACTCACAATCTGTCAGCGAGCGATTATCTTATTTAGAGAAAGCTGCCCGTGGAACAGAGAATTTACTGCCAGTATTTATCACCTGCGTTGAAAACAATGTAACCCTGGGAGAAATTTGCAGCACTTTGCGCAAAGTGTGGGGTGAATACCAACCCCCAGTAGCGATCTAGCGCTCTGTAAAAGCTGAAATAATTATTTGATTTTATAAAATATTGAAGACACTTAAGGTATTCTATCGAGAGTCAATTAGAATCTTATCTCAATGAACAAATGTAGTTGATAAGGGTTTCAAGAAAATGATCAAACGCATCGATCACATCGCCATCGTTGTTGAAGATATCGACACCGCATTGAGTTTCTGGAGAGACACACTGGGATTAGAGCTTAGCCATGTTGAAGAAGTCCCTGACCAGCAATCTCTCGTAGCTTTTCTTCCTACTGGAGTAAGTGAAGTTGAGCTGGTGAAACCAATCACAAACGATTCCGGCATAGCCCGCTACCTTCAAAAAAAAGGCCCAGGCGTCCACCATATCTGTTTTGAAGTAGACAATATCGATGAAACTCTTTCTACCTTGAAAATGAAAAATGTACGTCTGATCAATGAAACTCCCATTTTTGGGACCGCTGGCAAGAAGATTGCATTTATCCATCCGCAATCTACCCATGGAGTCCTGGTGGAGTTGTACGAATTAACTCCAATCGAACCTCAGATACGAATGCAGCGCGCTGTTTCTCTGGCTGACAAAGTATTATCAGGCAGCCAGGTGATGGGTGCAGCGACGATCGCCTTTTTGAAAGCGTTAAAAAATAATGGGGACGAAAAAAATATCGTAAAGAAGAACTGAATACGGGCGAATACCAATCTGAATCCAACAGAATCTATACCATCCTGCGGTGTTTATTAGCATATGACAAACCGTGATAAATCGGGCAATTCTAACCGACATCCTGTATTTCCAATATATATTTGGGTAGGGCTGGGATTGATTTCCATCTTTTGGATATTAAATTGGAGTTTGGATGGACTACGCACTCATTGGGGATTTTTCCCACTTTGGTTGGGTTACTGCCTTTTTGTCGATGGGCTGGTTTATTATCGACGGGGAACTTCACTTATGACCCGCAGTTTACGTCGATATATCGGGCTATTTCTACTCTCTGCCCCTATTTGGTGGATTTTTGAAGGGATCAATTGGCGGTTACAGAATTGGATTTACCTGGGTGTGCACCATTTTTCACCCCTTGAATATTCTTTCTGGTCAACGCTTAATTTCATGGTCGTCATCCCAGCTGTTTTCAGCACCGTAGAGTTCTTTTCTAGTTTTGGATTTCTCAAACACAACATACATGGACCAGTGATACGCCCCAATAAACCAACTACATTGACCTTCTTTATTTTGGGATGGGTGATGATGCTCTTAATGATGACTTGGCCGCAGATCTTCTTTCCGTTTGCCTGGCTATCGCTATTCTTCATCCTGGAACCCATTAATATATGGATGGGAAACCATTCATTGACACGCTGGACAAGGAGGGGAAATTGGAGTGTGATCATCACTTTATGGCTGGGAGTATTGACTACAGGATTCTTTTGGGAACTATGGAATTTTTACTCCTATCCGAAATGGATCTACCAGATCCCCTGGGGGGATTGGATAAGGATATTTGAAATGCCACTGCTTGGTTATGGAGGATATCTACCCTTTGCACTGGAACTCTACGCATTTACCCATCTTGTTTTTGGCCTACTGGGGAATAAAAATCCAGAGATATTAAACTTCCCTTCAGATTGACAACCCAAAATATCGCATGCCACCAATTTAAAAACTCGAATTAAAGATATAATGAAATCATTATTAATCTAACATTAAGGATACCGACATGGACGAGCTCTTCTTAATTATTACTTGTAGCGCTGCATTTATTTTCGGGTTTAGCCTGTTCGTTATAAGATCTGCAGTAAAGATCCCCGCAGCAAGCTGCGGGGCTTTCAAGAACTTTCTTCCCACAGCT
>JACUUU010000279.1 GCA_014859065.1 Anaerolineales bacterium | reverse complement strand
CCTTACCCATATTCCCACAGGCATGGTTGTGCAGTGCCAGGATGAACGCTCTCAACTCCAAAACCGAATGCGTGCAATGAGCATCCTGCGTGCCCGCCTCTACGAAATTGAACAGGAAAGACGTCAGGCAGAGATCGATGAAACTCGCCGAACCCAAGTAGGTACAGGCGAACGTTCCGAAAAGATTCGAACATATAACTATCCCCAATCACGTGTCACCGACCACCGCATCAACATCTCCTCCTACAATCTATTTTCTGTCATGGAAGGTGATTTCGATTTGTTTATCGATGAACTGGCCACCCAAGAAGAAGCTGAACGCTTATCAGCAGCTGGAATTGAGGAGTGACACGCCCTCTTTTACAAATTCTGCAAGAAATTCACCAACGCCTGGCGCCGGTCACTGACACGCCCAATTTGGACGCACAAGTTCTTTTATCAAACATTCTGGGTAGACCGCGAAGCTGGGTGATGGCTCATCCGGAAGCAATGATCTCCAGAGACCAGCAAGAACTACTAAACAAAGCCCTGGAACGGCTGGAAGACAATGAACCGCTACCTTATGTTATCGGTCATTGGGAGTTTTTCGGGTTGGATTTCATCGTTTCTCCAAATGCCCTCATCCCCCGTCCGGAAACAGAGCTCCTGGTTGAATGGGCATTGAAATGGTTACAAGAACAATCCGATCGACGATTGGTCCTTGATGTGGGCACTGGAACAGGTGCGATCGCGGTTGCTCTGGCAGCTCAGATCGCAGACCTGAAGGTGGTAGCTTCTGATATATCTTTTCTGGCTTTACAGACTGCGCAGCAGAATATTAATCAACATGGACTCCATGACCGGATCGCTCTTGTTCAATCCGACCTGATACCATCCACAGCTCTCCCCTTCGATCTGATCTGCTCTAATCTTCCCTACATCCCTACCGAGACCCTCCAAAATTTGGATGTATACTTACGGGAACCCCAGCTAGCTTTAGACGGTGGTCACGAAGGATTGACCTCTATCTCAAGATTATTGGAACAGCTCGGTCATAATCCTATGATACTTGCCTCGCATGGTTTGCTGCTTATTGAGATTGATGCAACTCAGGGTTTATCCGTGCAAAACCTTGTGAAGCATTTCCTACCACAAGCGGATACACAGGTTGTACGTGACTTGACTGGTAGGGACAGGTTAACAGTCATACAAATGAATAAGGTCTATTAGGATTAATCATGATACCCCTCCTCCAAAATCGAAACATCTTATTGGGCGTCACTGGCTCCATCGCTGCCTATAAAGCTGCGGACCTCGCTTCCAAGCTGGCTCAAGCTGGCGCGTTGGTTGACGTTGTTTTAACTCAATCTGCACTCCAGTTTATCGCGCCACTCACCTTTCAATCCCTTACAGGCCGCCGAGCTTATCGCGATCAAGACCTTTGGGGGAGCGAGGGCCACATCCAACACATCGGTCTGGGTAAAAAAGCAGACATCTTGGTCATTGCCCCTGCCTCTGCGAACACAATTGCTAAATTAGCCTACGGGATTGCCAACAACTTATTAACAGTCACAGCTCTAGCAGTTGAAGCGCCTCTAGTGATTGCCCCAGCAATGGATGGGGGTATGTACAATCATCCTGCCACCCGGCATAATTTGAAGATCTTGAAAGATAGGGAAGCAGTCATCATAGGTCCTGTGGAAGGTCACCTGGCTTCGGGTCTGGTTGGGATTGGACGCATGGCGGAACCAACGGACATAATCGGAGAAATCCGTTTGATCCTCGCCCAGGATGGCCCGTTATCCGGTCAGCATGTCATCGTGACTGCTGGTGGCACCCAGGAACCAATCGACCCGGTAAGATCCATAAATAATAGGTCTTCCGGGAAACAAGGATACGCGATCGCGCAAGCAGCTCTAGATCTGGGCGCAAAAGTCACCTTGATCAGTGCACCAACAGCTCTTACTGCCCCAGTTGGCGTGAACCTCATCAATATTTTCACTGCGGATGAAATGAAGGCTGCGGTAATGACCACCATCCCTGATTCAGATATGTTAATCATGGCGGCAGCTGTGGCTGATTTCCGCCCAATTACATTGGCTCAGGAAAAAATTAAACGCGAAAGAGGCATCCCAAAAATCGAATTAGAAGCGACCGATGACATATTGACTGAAGTCAGCAGGCAGAAAGCCCAAACCAACAACCCTCGCATAGTGGTGGGTTTTGCTGCAGAAAGCCATAACTTGCTCAAGCATGCGCAGCGCAAATTGAAATCAAAGGGGTTAGACTTGATTGTAGCTAATGACATCACCGCCCCTGATTCTGGATTTGCAGCAGACACGAACCAAGTTGTCCTAATCGATGCTAATGAGAAGGTGACCAAACTACCTCTAATGAGCAAAGAGGAGGTTGCGCGGAAAGTCATGGAGAGAGTGTCTGATCTCTCAGCGAATTTCCAATAATCATTGATCGATAATGCAAAAAACGTGAACCTGACGCGGTCCATGAACGCCAACGGTCAACGTCATCTCTATATCAGCTGTCCTTGATGGCCCGCTGATTAGAACAGCAGTTGAGCTTGATTGTATTTCCAGCTGCAACAAGACCGGATTAAGATCTGCAAAAATCTGGCTGGCTTTAACTACAACCAAATGGATCTCAGGTAACAGGGAGGTGAGCATAGGTTTTCCAAGCCCAGAAGATATCGCAATACTGCCGGTTTTAGCAATCGCAGCCTGACAACCTGTGAGACCAACCTTTACCGACGCATCAACATCATAAATAAGCTTTATGCCGTTTTGATTCAGATAATGCAATAATCCTGCTGGCAAGAAGTCCGCCTCCCAGGTCATCAGTTCACCGATCTCGTTCGTGCGAAGATAACTCAACAACTCTTCTGGCAGGTCCGATAGGTTGCATAGAGTATAAGTCGCATTAAGCTCAACCAATTCGTCGACAAAAACTTTCACTAGAGATCGATGTTCTTTCCTTTCCCCCTCATCAATGAATGCACTGCTGTCTGGCAGGTATGTCGGTTTAATTCCTGAATAAGCATCCAATCCTGTTTGAAGTTCAAACGCGGGGGAAATGTCGCCAGATGCCCATATCTGCCGGAAGGAGCGGCGAGCTGGTCGAGGAAGATCTCGACTCATACCCCAACCGCTAAAAGCCGGCATTCTAAGCATGGTTTTCCTTGGTGCTACCATATTTGATAAAAAGCTGGCTAACTTTAGACCGACAGAAAACCGTCTTTCACTGCTTGCCAACCAGGTAAATATCCTTAAAATCAAATTCATAATCCAGGGGACACCGACTGGATTTCGTCTCTTATCAGCATCCAAACCTCCTGCCCTGACTCTGAGCAGTAATTTTGGCAGATCGATATCCACCGGGCAAGCCTCCTTACAAGCCCCACATAGACTAGAGGCTTGTGCAAGATGGCCAAAATCATTCTGTCCAAATAATCCTGCCGAAATCACCGAACCAATTGGCCCAGGGTAAGTGCTTTGTTTTCCTTGCAGGCTTACATAAGCATGACCACCGATTTCGCGAAATACTGGACAGGCATTCAAACATGCCCCGCAGCGGATGCACAGCAAAGCTTCTCTAAGGATTGAATCCCGCACAGATTTCCGCTGGTTGTCTATAATAATTATGTGCCGCTCTGAAGCACCGTCAATTTCATCTGCTTGTTTGGGACCATGGATCAGGTTTGTATAAACGCTGAGTTTTTGTCCAGTTGCAGAACGGGGCAGTAAGTCTAACATCAAGGCAAGGTCTTCAATACGGGGTAGCAACCTTTCCAGACCCATCAGAGCGATGTGGACTGGAGGAAGCGTTGTTACCATTCGCCCATTGCCCTCGTTTGTCACGATACAAAGGGTTCCCGTTTCCACAACACCGAAATTTACCCCAGAAATCCCTAAATCTGCATCTAAGAACGTCTGTCGCAACTTTTGTCGAGCAACAGCAGTCATTTCGGGGATATCATCGGTATATGGCATACCGAACTGCTCCGCAAAAGTCTCTCCTACTTCGCTCCGGTTCAAGTGAACAGCCGGGGTGATAATGTGAGCGGGATGCTCCCCCCGCAGCTGGATAATATATTCACCTAAATCAGTCTCTACTACCCGAATGCCTTCTTCTTCCAAAACGTGATTCAAGTGTATCTCTTCACTGACCATTGATTTTGATTTAACAATCAACTGTGAACGGTGCTGTTTCGCAATCCCCAAGACGATTTCCCCCGCTTCTTGAGCATTTGCTGCCAGATGGACTACAAACCCATTTTCTTGCGTCTTTTGGACAAATTGCGCTAAGTACTCATCCAATTTAGAGATGGTCATCTCTCGAATTTTATGCGCGCGGGCGCGCAGGACATCCCAATCTTCTTCCAATGATGAAATTGCCTGCTGTCTCCCAAGTGAACGTCGCTCAGCATTCGCATCGAGTGCATTTTGTAACTTAGGGTTATTTAATGCTGCCCGGATTCTTTTATAGAATTGATTACTCATATTTCTCCAATATCTGAGCAATATGTAAGGCGCGTTGATTCATGCCAAGCCTGTGCAAACCCCCATTCATGTTGATGATACAACTGGCATCGCAAGATACTATGAAATCTGCACCGCTGGCTTCGATATTCGCAATCTTACGTGCGAGCATAGCGCTTGAGATCTCTGGATGTTCGACTGAGAATAATCCACCAAACCCACAGCAATCTTCAGCAAAGGGTAACTCAACCAATTCGCAACCCCTCACATTCGATAAAAGCAGGCGCGGCTGTGTATCTACTCCTAATTCACGTAGCAAATGGCAGGAAGCATGATAAGCAATCCGGCCAGAAAAGTTAGCCTGCAGGTCTATAATCCCTAGCACATCGACTAAATATTCGGAAAATTCAAATACCCTCTCAGAGAGCAACTTTGCACGAGGCAGCCATACTGGGTCAT
>JACUUU010000278.1 GCA_014859065.1 Anaerolineales bacterium | reverse complement strand
CCGGCCGCGGTCGAGGATTTCCTGGCTAGCACCCACCCAGTCTCCCCCACCAAAGCATATGGACATCCCGCCATCATCACGCAGACTTTAAGCTCCTATAATCCAACCAGCCTGGATGACTACTTGAATCAAGGCGGTTACCAGGGCTTACACAAGGCATTTGAACTGCATCCCGAATTGGTAATGGATGCTATCGAAACCACCGGTATTTTAGGTCGCGGCGGCGCCATGTTCCCATTGGGAAATAAATGGCGCTATACCCGCCACGCACCAGGAGAGCCTCCCCAAAAACACATCATTGTGAATGCCGATGAGAGCGAACCAGGTACTTTCAAAGACCGTTTTTTGCTCGAGGAAGACCCCTATTCTGTGATCGAATCAGCAACCCTGGCTGCATACACCATCGGTGCCGAGAACGGCTGGATATTCGTGCGTGGGGAATATCCCGGTTGTTATACCCAAATTCAGGCAGCTGTCCAGCGGGCGCGAGCCAGGGGATACCTGGGAAACAATATCCTCGGGCAAGATGGTTTTAATTTCGATATCCAGGTGTATCTGGGCGCCGGCGCTTATATCTGTGGTGAAGAGACCGCTTTGTTCGAGGCTATCGAGGGTAAACGCGGCTTCCCACGCATCAAACCACCCTTCCCCACCACCCACGGTCTATTTCAACAACCTACCGCCATCAACAACGTGGAAACCCTGGTGGCAGCCTTGAAAGCCTGGACGATCGGCGTGGACAATTGGAACGCCATCGGCACTCCTGAATCACCTGGCACTAAACTTTTTTGTCTCAGCGGGCACGTTAAGAAACCAGGGCTTTACGAGGTGCCATTTGGCATTACCATCGGTCAGTTGATCGAGCTGGCTGGAGGCGTCCCCGCAAATACCCAAATCCAGGCAGTCCTGATGGGCGGCGCAGCCGGTGTCTTTATCCCGCCCACAAAGCTGGATATGCCCCTGACTTACGAGCACGCACGGGCTGAAAACGTGCCCCTTGGATCTGGGGTGGTGATGGTGTTCGACGGAACGGTTGACTTACGCCCGGTGCTCTACCAGCTGGCGCGATTCTTCGCTCACGAATCGTGCGGAAAATGCTACCCCTGCCAGTTAGGAACCCAGCGCCAGAAAGAAATCCTGGAACAAGTGAATAACGGCCAGGTCACCCCACAGACCAGAGAGGCTTTATTGGATGTCGGCTTTACCATGACCCAGACCTCCCTATGCGGATTAGGCCAGACAGCTGCCTCAGCAGTCACCAGCGCGCTGAAACTCTGGCCGGAGTTGATCGAATGAAACTAAAAGACAACCACAGCCAACCTGACCATGCGGGAGTTAAGCCCACCCGATTCATCAGCGTCGGTGTTGGATCTCCCAAGCATATCGAGGGCGAGATCGTCGATGAGGCATTAGCCTGCATCTCGGTCAATGGGCAGGAACTGGCAACCTTCATGTGCACCCCGCGTGACCTGGATGCCATGGCTTTAGGCTTCTTGTACAACGAAAACCTGATCAAAAGCCTGGATGAGGTAACCAATCTGCGGGTCTCTGATGGAAGAACTTGCGTGGATGTCTGGCTGCACGATACCAGCCTGAAACTGCCTAAACGCATGGTTCTCACCGCTGGCTGCGGAGGTGGTGTGACCTTCGATGATCTCTCTAAAATCCATGAACCCCTGCAATCCGACCTGAGAGCAACCCCACAAGTTCTGGCAGACCTGTTCCGCCAGATGCACCTGGGGGCTGATTTATACCAACGTGCTCGCGGCATCCACACCGCAGCGATCGCTGATCAGCAAGAAATCCTGCTGCAGGTCGAAGATGTCGGCCGCCACAACTGTCTGGATAAACTGGCTGGCAAAGCCCTTCTGAAAGGTCTGCCAACGCGGGACGGTATCATACTCAGCAGCGGGCGCATAAGCAGCGAGATGATCAACAAAGCTCGCCGCCTGGGAACAGCCATCATCTGCTCGCGCACCTCCCCCACCAGCCTATCAGTCGCTCTGGCAGAATCCTGGAACATGACCATCGTAGCTTACCTACGCCAGGAACGCATGCGCATTTACACCCACCCTGAGCGCGTCCTGGAAGACCTACCGGCTGGTTGGGAAGTTAACCACCCTGTTGATGTGGAGGAAATCCATTCTTATGACTAACCAGGTAACCCTGACCATTGACGGGCAGGAGATCACTGTCGCTGAAGGAACCACGATCCTGGAGGCTGCCGCACAGCTGGGCATCCATATCCCCGTCATCTGCTACCACCCCCACCTGACTGCCAATGGACTTTGCCGGATTTGCTCTGTAGATACCGGTGGTCGCGTACAGGCTGCAGCCTGCGTGACTCCCTGCAGCCAAAACATGCAAGTGCAAACCGAGAACGAAACAGTCAAACGAAGCCGTAAGACCATCCTGGAAATGCTGGCTTCCACAGTAGACCTATCTGAATCCCCTGAAATCCTGGATCTGATGAGCAGATACCAGGCTGACCCGGCACGTTTCGCAGGTGGTAACCAACGCCAATCCCCACTTTACGACGATAATCCCTTTTACATCCGTGATTACAACAAGTGCATCGACTGCTGGCGCTGTGTTCAGGTCTGCGCTGAAGACGCCCAATATGCTTTCGCACTGTCCTTCGACGGGCGCGGGTTCGAAACCAGGATCGGCACCTTCATGGGACACGGCATGATGGACACCACCTGCGTATTCTGTGGGCAGTGCGTCGGGGTGTGCCCCACAGGCGCACTAAAACCCAAACGCCAGTCTTTATTGGAACAAGGCGTGGATCCCAATGAGATCTTCTTTCAAACCAGGGGAAAGGGAAAGAAGAAGCAAAAGTTTGGGTAAGGCGGGATCCCCAAAATTTACAGGTATTTGAGAGCTCTAAGACGGAGAGATGTGTATGCTAACCCCCGATAGAAAAGTACGCACGACCTGCCCATACTGCGGTGTGGGCTGCCAGATGGACCTGAAGATAAAAGACGAATATCTTTATGCGGTTGAAGCTCCTTTCGACAGCGCGCCAAATTACGGCATGCTGTGCGTCAAGGGCCGCTTCGGGGTCGACTTCGTCAGACACCCAAGACGGATCACCAAGCCGCTTATTCGCACCAACCGGGAGGAAGGTCGATCAGCCAAAGCGGTTTGGAAAGAAGCCAGCTGGGATGAAGCCCTCGATCTGGTAGCTGAACAGCTGCTGAGCGTGCGCAAAAATTACGGGGCGGACGCTATCGCCGGGTACGCCAGCGCCAAAGCAACCAACGAGGACACCTATCTCTTCCAGAAGATGCTGCGCGCCTTGATCGGCACAAACAACATCGATCACTGTGCGCGCCTGTGCCACGCTGGTTCAGTCACCGGGCTGCAGCTTTCGATTGGATCCAGCGCCATGTCAAACTCCATCGCTGAAATGGAAAACCTGGACGTGTTCATCATCACCGGTTCCAACACCTCGGAAACGCACCCGATCATCGCCAACTTTCTCAAACGGGCAGTGCGTCAAAATGGGGCTAAATTGATCGTGATCGACCCGCGCCAGATCGAGATGACGGACTTCGCCACCTTGTGGCTGCGGCACAATTCGGGAAGCGATGTAGCGTTGTTTCAAGCTATGGCTCATGTGATCGTGAAGGAGAAACTGTATGACCCGCAGTTCATCGCAGAACGCACCGAAGGGTTCGATGAGTACATCCAATCGCTGGAGGCATTCACCCCTGAATGGGCTGCAGAGGTCACCGGGGTGCCAGTAGATGACATCCGCCGGGCAGCGCGCATGTATGCATCGGCAGAGCGCGCCGCCATCTATTGGGGGATGGGCATCAGTCAGAGCACCCACGGCACCGACAACACCCTGGCGCTGGTGAACCTGGCCTTGATGTGTGGGCATTTGGGAAAGCCCGGCACTGGCTTGAACCCACTGCGCGGTCAGAACAACGTGCAGGGCTGCTCCGACAGCGGCGGGTTACCAAACGTGTTTACTGCCTACCAGCCGGTCAATGACCCGGCGATCCGCAGCCGTTTCGAGGTCACCTGGGGAGTAAACCTTAACCCCACACCGGGGTTGGCAGCCACTGAGATCGTCGACAGCGCTGCGTTGGGCAAGGTGCGAGCGATGTTTATTGTGGGCGAGAACCCCATGATGAGCGAGCCCAACCAGAACCATGTCCGCCATGCCCTGGAACAGCTCGATTTCCTGGTCTGCCAGGACATCTTCATCAACGAGACCGGAGAATTGGCAGATGTGATCCTCCCGGCGGTCAGCTTTGCCGAGAAGGATGGCACCTTCACCAACACCGACCGGCGCGTCCAGCGCTGCCGGGCTGCGCTCCCGCCATTAGGAGAGGCACGCCCTGATTGGCAAATCCTGTGCGATCTAGGAGCGCGCATCGAATCCCGCTTGGGCGTCAAACTTGCAGCTGGGTTCGGTTACCAGCATCCCGAACAGATCTGGGAGGAAATGCGCCAGCTGACACCTGATTTCTGGGGCATCACCTACGACCGCCTGGAAAGGGAAGGCGGTGTGCACTGGCCTTGTCCGTCGCTGGATCACCCGGGGACACCATACTTGTTCAGCGAGGAATTCCCGCGCGGGCGTGGAAAATTCTGGGAGATCGAGTTCGTCACTCAATCAGAACTGCCGGACGCAGAATATCCCTTCAACCTGAGCACCGGTCGGGTGCTCTACCATTGGAGCGGCAGCACCATGACCGGGAATTCCAGTATCGAGCAGGTCTTCCCCGAAGCGCTCTGCGAGATGCATCCAGATGACGCGGAAGAACTGGGCTTGGAAGAGAACGATTGGGTTAAAGTCAGCTCACGGCGTGGTTCGATAACGCTGCGGGTACTGGTCACTGGACGTTCCCCGTGCGGCATGGTCTTCATCCCCTTCCACTTTGCCGAAGCTGCCGCTAACTTACTCACGCTAGACAAGCTTGACCCGCGCGCCA
>JACUUU010000277.1 GCA_014859065.1 Anaerolineales bacterium | reverse complement strand
CCGATCATCGAGATTTTGAGCACGCTCCTAAACGGGGTCCAAGATTGGCCACCAATGATAAAACCACGCATGATCGGAACCATACTCGCGAAAGGGTTCGGAAACACCAGTGCTGGTCCGATCTTAGATATCTGGAATGGAGTATATTCTAACCATAGCAGCCCAGTTTCTTCCAGAAAGAAATGCGCGTAGCGATGTGGAGTTACCCTCGAAGAAAAATTGAAGGATCCACTAGGCTGTTTTCCGCGGTCAATCAGGATTGTAATTTCCAAACCAGTAAATTTCGTATTCACCCGAGGCGTCTTTCAATTCGATCTGGAATGTCCATTCCCAGATATTCCGCCAAATCCATGCGCCTGATCGAATTGCAGGCCGGAAGTTGTTTCGCCTTGCCAACGAACTTCACCATTGGGGTCGTTCAGGGTATAAACCACGGATCCTTCTTGAATGTGTATGATTACTTGTATGTTTACACTCCTCATTAAGGGATGAGACATAAAGGAAAACTCTCGAAAACCAGAATGGTTTTCAAACTTTGCGTTCTCATAAACGTGGGATGGATTTCCTGGGAAAATGAAATTCATTAAGGGGGATAAATCACCAATCGAACAAGCCAGCTGGGTCAGAACCAGGATAAAGAGTGTGAGGAGCGGGATTGATTTATGCAGAGAGGGTGCAATAACTTTATGTTTCATAAACTTCAGGGTTGGCGCAGTGGGGTAGACGTTCACCAACCAGTCCAGCCAACAGGTTTTGGCAGGCAAGCTCAGCCATTTTACGGCGTGTGTTGCGTGTAGCCGAACCGATGTGCGGGACGATGAGGCAATTAGGCAGTTCAAATAGAGGATGGTTTGGCGGAAGGGGTTCGGGATCGGTAACATCGAGAGCTGCGGCTGCGATCCAACCCTCTTTGAGGGCAGTGACCAGGGCTTCTGTGTTAACGATCTGACCTCGGGCAGTGTTGACGAGTGTGGCAGTGGGTTTCATGGCACGCAAGGCATCATAAGAGATCATGTGCCTGGTTTGGGGGGTAAGGGGAACATGCAGGCAGACGAAATCGCTGGTATGAAGCAGCTGATCAAGAGGTGAGAAGCGGACTGAAAGTGAGATTTCGAAATCAGGAATCCTGTTGGGGTCATAGTAGATCAAATCCATGCCAAAGCCTTTTGCGCGTTGAGCGACAGCCTTACCAATTTTGCCCATTCCGATGATGCCGAGGGTGGCACCATCCAGATCATAACCAAGCCAACCAGTGGGTGACCAGGTAGTCCAAAGCCCTTTCCGGGCATCCAGGTTAGCTTCGAAAAGGCGTCGGGCGGAGGCAAGCAGAAGTGAAACAGTAAGGTCGGCAGTAGCTTCTGTGAGCACTCCGGGGGTGTTGCCTACGGGGATGCCGCGGCGAGTACAAGCATCCAAATCGATATTATCCACCCCAACAGCCATATTGCTGATCACTTTCAAATTAGGTGCTTTACTGAGCAATTCATCGCTGACCGGGATGGTGAGCAAGGTAAACAATCCTTCAGCCTGTTCGAGGTGAGCTTCCAGGTCTGGTGAAAAGTAGGTGGCATCTGTAGGACCTATTTTGGAATTGACTTTACCTTCAAGGCTGGTAAGCCAATCATCAGGTAATGTGTGGGTGATGAGAACTAGTGGTAATTCGGAAGGGTTCATTTTTGCACCTATTCGAAGCCAAAGATAAAAGCCAGATCATTGACATTGGTTTGAGTTGGTCCGGTCTTGATCAGATCGCCCAGCGGATCAAAGAAATTGTAGGAATCGTTTCTGGATAGGAATTCCAAGGGATTGAGTTCGATTTGTTGAGCCCGTAGCAGCGTCTCACCAGTGACCACAGCTCCAGCAGCATCTGTAGGACCGTCACCACCATCGGTTGCAAAGGTAACCAAAGCAATGTCATCCAAACCCGCCAGATCAGACACGGCTGCGAGGGCGATTTCCTGATTACGACCTCCTTTCCCGTCACCTTTGAGGGTCACAGTCGTCTCACCGCCAGCCAGGAGGCAGGCTGGGCGAGGTAGCGGGTGATTGCTTGAAGCCAACTGACGGGCAATTGCAGTCAAGACACGGCTTATCTGGCATGCTTCTCCCTGGAGGAATGTGGTGAGCAGGAGCGTATGAAACCCTTCTAACTCAGCATGCTGTAAGGCTGCGTTGGCTGCGCTCAAGTTGGAGCCCACCAGCACATTATGCACATGCTTAAAGATGGGGTCACCAGGTTTGGGATTCTCAGGAATTTCACCCTGAACACCTTTGCGAATATGGTCTAGAACAGCTGGTGGCACCTGTTCTAAGATATCAAGCTGTTCCAGGATTTTCACAACGTCGCTGAATGAAGTGGGATCCGGCACAGTAGGTCCAGAAGCGATGTATTCGAGAGGATCAGCGACTACGTCCGAAAGGATCAAAGATACTACCGGAGCAGGAGAAGCAATTTTTGCCAGTTTGCCACCTTTGACGCGATCCAGGTGTTTGCGCAGGGCGTTAATCTGGTTGATGGTTGCGCCGCTTGCCAGCAAAGTGGAGGTTAAGTCTTGAAGGTCAGTGAGTGTCAAGCCATCCATGGGGGAGACTAATATGGCAGAGCCCCCACCTGAGATGAGACAAATGACTAAGTCTTCTTCTTGGGTGGATTTCAACAGGTCGATGATCTGTTCTGCACCTTGGCAACCACGCTCATCTGGGATTGGGTGACCGGCTTCGATTATGGAGATCGGACCAATGGATGTAGAATCACCAGCATAGCCTTCTTTGACGATCACAATGCCTCGATGAAGGTGGTCTCCCAATATGTCGGCGATAGCGCGAGCCATGGGGGCACCAGCTTTTCCGGCTCCGACTACAAAAACTCGCTGAATGCGATCGAGATCGTATACCCTATCTCCTATATAGAGATGCCTACCTTCTTTACGCATATGGCGATTAACGGCCGCTTGCGGTTCTACTGCCTGCAGGGCAGCAGCCAGGATGCGGGTGACTGCCTGACCCCAGGGTTTGGTTGAGAGGGTAGTGGTTAGAAAACGTTCAGGTCCGGTTATAGTCATGGTCGGATTCTACCCTGATAGCCGGTTGGTTTTCCTTTGAATCTAAGGAATTCAATCTTGTGATCAGATTGAATGGATAAGAAAGACATTCATGTAACCTTGGAAGTTAGCCATAAAGGTTGATAACTTCTTAACTGTAAGGGAAGGTTACCCATGAAAGGTTCAAATACCTGATTGCTGATAAGGTCAATAAATGGATTATCGTCAGTAATTCTCAGCTCTGCAAGAGTTAAGTCAAAGGTAATTGGTTGGTTGCTGACATTGACCATGCAAAGGATCATTTGAGAACTATCGGGAGTCATGCGCAAGAGTGAAAAGATTTGCTTGTGCAAGTCCATTACCTTTTGAGGACTATTTGGATTGAAGGCAGGTTGCTGGCGCCAGATTTGGAGAAGTTGCTGCATGCGAGAAAAAACCTGTGATTTGTGATTGTTAGGATTGGACAGCAATTCCTGGATTTCGGAGCGTTGGAATTTTTGACGATTGATCGATCGTGATCTGCCGGTCTCGGCGACGCAAGCGTGGCAGTTTCGGGAACCGAATAGACTGTGGATATAGATGCCCGGCACTCCAGCCAGGGAGAGCATGATTGCCTGGGAAGCGATAAAACGGTTAACGTCAATTTCCGGTTGGGGGTTGTTGGGGTCATTCAATGCGTCGTAGAGGGTGATGTTGAGCTCATAGACGCTGGTTGACCCATCGGGTTTGGTGCGCGAGGAGATGCGGCCCCCATGGGCTTTGGTGCGCTCGACTAAAGATTGGATCTGGTTTTCGTTGAGCAGACCTTCGGCTGGACGAATGCCAATGCCGTCATGGGAAGCAATGAAGTTGAAATAAGCGGTTTGCGTATACGGTAGAGTCAATCCAGAAGCCCAATCTGTCAGGATGCTTGCGTCTCCACTGTGAAAGGTGTGCAGGACTAATGGTGCCAGGGGGAACTGGTAAACCAGGTGTGCTTGATCACCGATGATCTCATAGGAACCATTGTCTTGGATCGGTAGAGGATCGCCAAAATAAGAGATGTTCTCTTCATGGGGGACATTGGTCTCGGTTATCAATGTGACCCAAGGTGCGACGACGTCAATAACTGCACGGAACAGCTTGACGATGCGGTGAGCCTGGGGCAGGTGAATGCAAGGTGTACCGATCTCCTTCCAAATGAAGGCGATAGCATCCAGGCGAATAATCTGAGCGCCGTGTTCGACGTAGAAAAGCAGTAAATCGATGAGCTCCAGGAGCACCTTGGGATTGGAAAAGTTGAGGTCGATCTGGTCAGCGCTGAAAGTGGTCCAGACATGTTTTATGCCTTCAGCAGTCTCAAATGGAGTGAGTAGGGGTGAAGTGCGCGGACGGACAACCAAAGAAAGGTCTGTTTTGGGATCGACTGTGATGAAATAATCTTTATATGGCTGCTCTCCATGAAGAAAGCCTTTAAACCACCGGCTTTGACTGGAGATATGGTTGACGACAGCGTCGAACATGAGTTCATATACTTGAGAAAGGGTTTTAATATCATCCCAACTACCCAATTTAGGATCGACCTTGCGGAAGTCGATGACGGAGAAACCATCATCTGATGAGTATGGATAGAAGGGTAGGATGTGGACAGATTCGATCTCTGTGAAGAGATTGGCTTCCAAGAAGGCTTGCAGACTCTGGAGAGGTGGGAAATCCTCATCCTGGAGTTGGTCTCCATAAGTTATTAAAACTGCACCTTTTTGTGCCAGATTATGCGACTTGCCTGATTGCCGATGGGGAATAGCGGCAATTTTTCGAGAGTATTGATCGATTATTGCCTGCAAATCAGGCAAAATTCGGTGCGATTCCTCGCCTCCATACAAGTAGATGAGGTGGTCAAGGATACGTTTTTCAGATCCCATCGGTCGGAAACTCCTGTATCGGTACA
>JACUUU010000276.1 GCA_014859065.1 Anaerolineales bacterium | reverse complement strand
GAAACCAGAAACGCAAATAGGGGTCTCTCAGCCGGTAAATACCACGGCGACTTTTATGTGGTTGAGTTTCTGTCACGGGGACACGCCGCTTTACCAAGAAAAGCTGTTGCAAAGTATCCAGGTAAGCCGTTGCTCCATCTATACCAGTAGCTTGTTTGATCTCATTCAAGCGCGTTTTCCCAGCCGCGATTGCTTGTAAAATGGCAAAATAATTGCGTGGCTCACGCAATTCCTGCTGTAAGATAAAACGTACTTCATCATATAGAAACGAGCCACGAGTCAGAATACCATCCTGAATATTTTGCACAAGGGAGGTCGTCCCCTGCAAAGATAGTAAATAAGCCGGTGTGCCACCGTAGACCGCATAGGTGCGTACTTGATCTTCAAGTGAATAATCCAAAAAAAACAAACGTGCATCTTTGAACTGAAGCGGTTCGAGCAAGTACTGACCTGTACGACGACCATAAAGTGGCGCCTGGTATCCAAGAACCGAATCTTCCATCATACCAATGTAGGAACCACATAAGATCAGCATGACCTGGCTGTTATTAAGCGCCTGATCCCATACTCGTTGGAGAATACTGGTGAGTGGATTGTAAGCGTTGATCAAATACGGGAATTCGTCTAATACAACCACAAGGCGTTCTAATTGAGCTGCCTGACCAATGGCTTTAAACAACTCTTCCCAAGTCGCATAAACAGCACTGATATTGTCACGGCCTAATAAGGTAGAGTTAACCTCACTGGATAGGGCTGAGCGCAGAGACACCTCCGAGCCCAAATCTGAGACAAAGAAAACTGCTCTCTTCCCATCACAGAAACGCGCCAATAACTCTGTTTTGCCAACTCGCCTGCGACCATAAAGCACAAACAATTCTGCTTTACCAGACGTAAAACGCTTCTCTAAAAGGTCAAGTTCAGATTCCCGATTGATAAACATGACTAATCTCCTCATAAGGAAATCTGGATTATGATAATTACAATTTCCTTATTTAGGATTTTAGCACATACGCGCCAATAATGCTAGAATTTGGTAAGCCCGAAATTATGTTCCTTCCAAATTCATGAAAAATATCAAATTATCCTTCTCAACATCTGTTACTTGGGTTTTTTTATATATAGCCCCATCAAAGACTTTGGTTCTAGAAATTTTACATCTGTACTGGTGACCAGGAAAAAGACTAGCCTATCAGCCATTGTTGAATTTGTGGAAGTATTTTATCCTTTGAATAACAGAGCTACCCAAAGGAAATTGTTAATTATAAGGAGGCTTGATGGATATCCCACTTCAACTGATGTTACTCACTATCCCATCCCTAGTTTACATTATTGTCCAGCAACGACGCGGTCAAAGTTGGATTGAATCCATCAGAAGAATTGGTTGGAAAGGTAGCCCACCTGTCCTCTACTTGTGGTCGCTGGGTTTAACCTTTATCCTGACCACATTGGGGTGGATAGCTTTCCGTTCCATACCAGCAGAAATCCTGAGCCATCCAAATGTGGCCGTTTCTGAATATATTGATCTGGCACCAACCTTAACCACTTTTTTGATTATTCTATTCCGAGAAGCGTTTCAGGTCGCCCTGGGTGAAGAAATATTCTTTCGTGGGTTCCTGGGTGGTTGGTTGTTCCGCCACTTTGGCTTCATGGTTGGGAACGCTCTACAATCCATAATCTTCCTGCTGCCTCACCTGTTTCTTCTCCTGGCCAGCACCAGTCTGTGGCCTATCCTGCCAGTCCAATTCTTGGCTGGTTGGCTTTACGGCTGGCTGCGATACCGCTCTGACAGTATCCTGCCAGGTTGGCTTTCCCACAGTTTGGTCAACACATTGGGAGCATTTTTCGCGATCGGCACTTTTTGAGCCTTGCACCAACAATTTCAATAAAATACAGGAATGCTACAGCCACAACGATACCTTCATAATTATTTTCTTGCCAGAACAAAAGGAGATGCCATGTCAAACCAAATCGATCTCCCGGCGTGATTGTCTCAAAGTTGCTGGCATCACCCTGGCAGCAACCGCAGTAACCTGTTCTGGTCTTGGCTTTGTAGCTACACGTAAGCCAGATATCCCTACACCTGATCTCGTTTTCGGAGATGAGACCATTTTGCGGGATCGCATCCTGGTGGCCTATGCCACCCGGGCAGGTTCTACAGTAGAAATAGCTATTGCCATCGGCGAAAGCCTGAGCCAGCGAAATTACATTGTTGAAGTCAGACCAGTGATAGATCAGCCAGACATCAACCCATACCAGGCAGTCATTATAGGCAGCGCTATCCGCATGGGGAATTGGCTACCCGAAGCGGTGGAATACATTAAACACAACCAACAAATCCTCAACCAGAAACCAGTAGCTCTTTTCACGGCGCATATGCTCAACGCTGGAGATGATGAAACCAGTCGTGCCAACCGTCTCGCTTACCTCAACCCAGTCCGGGAGATTCTCACTGATCCTGAAGAAGCTTTCTTCGCCGGAAAAATGGATTTTACAAAACTCTCTTTCCTGGATCGCATGATCTCAAGAATGGTCGGCGCTGTTGAGGATGACCTGCGTGACTGGGACAAAATTCGCACCTGGGCACAGGCTGTATTTAAATAGGATTGATCCAATTTAAAGAACCATACCAATTTCGATCAGCCCCTTCACTCAACGGAATCAGGTCTCCAGCATGTATGCCAGATCAATTAATTTCCTGGGAGCAATTTCGAAAACAATCATACTTGTGCCATTTTTGTCTGACGACCTTTACACCACTATTGCCCTCATTCTGATTCGGGTATTTTCTACGAAATTCCCAGTTTCCCCAGGTATTCCAAATAAAGTGGTTTAACTTGAGCATAACGCCTGGCAAAGGACTGGACATCGTCTTCGGTAAATACTCCCTGTGCACCAGGGCTGATATCCAGGTGGAAATCCCCCACCTCCAGATTGTAAGTTCCATGTACTTCGTTGCCTCTTTCGGTCATGAGCTGCAAACGCCCATCGTCCATAGAGATTTCAACGATAGCTTCCAGGGGGATATCCAACAGCTTGTCAGCAAAGCGGTGGCCAATATATTGCCCGGCAGTTAGGAGAGCCCCCTTGATCTGTTTCCAGATCGGCAGCCATGTAGCTGTTTTTTCTTTTTCGATCGCTTCATCAAACTGGCGAGCAGCTTCGTCGGTCAAATGGATCATCACACTTGCTGGGTAGAGGGCAAGTTCGATACTGCCATCAATTGAATGAATACTGGTTATTTTTGTACTCATAATATTTTCCTTATATAATACAGACCTGGTCTTTACAGATTTGCCCTGGCTTCCAATCTCGGTCGCCCAGGCTCGTTCAAGGCAGCGGATGATAGCCTGACTCTGGTTTTCCCCCCATAGTTCAGCTAATTCGTCCAACTGCCGTCGGGCTACCTTTGGCAGCCGCACAGTAATGGGAGACGGGCTTTCTTTTCGATGTGAAAACGGTGTCATTTATTATCTCTTGTATTACTATAGTATTACAACTGACAGATTTTGTCAAGGCTAAGCGGGGACAATGTTGAGAATGAAATGATCGGCGACAATATCATTATGGCAGATCATACATGCCTTTTTTATTTTGTCTGTACAAAACTTGCCAGCTATTGGTGTAATGGCCTGAAGAGAAAATTATCAGATCAAGGTATAATCTATCTTTATACTTGACAGTTTAATACCTACCTGGTATATATAAGTTAAACTTTTCTACAGAGGTATAACTATGAGTTACCTTGTCGGACCAAAGGGGCAAATTGTCATCGCCAAACAAATCCGCGATAACCTTGGGGTGAAACCAGGCTGGGTGGCTCTACAGCGCCTGGTGGAAGATCGGGTTGAGGTATATTTTCTGCCACCGGAACACAGACAATCCTTAATGGGTAGTTTAAAGGGACATTTGAGAACCCAAGTTGCCACAGGTATGCAATGGGAGAGTGCCCGAGAAGCAGCCTGGACATTAGCATCGAGGTTCAAGACAAATAACCAGGAGAGTGAATCTTGAGCGGGTTGCTGGACACCAGCATGGTCGTTCGTTATCTTACAGGTGACCCGCCAGAACTGGCAGAACAAGCTTCGCAAGTGATCGACCACGAAGAAAACCTGCGAATCAGCGATGTCGTTATAGCTGAGACTGCCTATGTCCTAACATCAGTGTACCAGGTGCCCAGAAAGGTGGTTGTCGATCACTTGATCCTCTTTCTCCAAAAGGGCAACATTCATCCATTTGCTCTGGATAAGGGTATTCTTCTTCAAGCATTGTTGCTCTGCCGCCTATCAGGTCGTGTGTCATATGCTGATGCCATAGTGTGGGCACAAGCGCAGATGACAGACGAGAAAACTGTTTATTCACTTGATAATCGTTTCCCCCAGGACGGATTAAGGGTATTGGCAGGCAAAGAGAAGTAACAAATTATCTACATGAAGGGATGGATGCCAGGAATTGACATTAATCGTCTCGTTTCTCCATCCACCTTTATAAGGGGAAAAATCTAAAAATCGCGTCCACTCTCGTCCGTGACTGGCACGAATTCGATAATTCCGAAACGGGTCAAAAAGACCGCCCCCAACCCGGTGACAGCCAACAAAATAGGAATAATACCCTCGATTAGCGGGATGAGCGCCAATAGATTCATTGCTACAACAAAGACTAACGTGCCCACTGCTGCCGCAGCTGCTGGTTTTAGATCCCATTTAAATAGATTGACCACCAATCGACCAACTGCTTTGCCAAACGCGATCCAACCAAAGAAGACCGCCAGCAAGAACACCAATCCTGCCAAAAAGCTGACTGGGATCAGGATGATCGTGAAAGCCATTAATACCAATAACACCAGGGCAACAACACCGACCAGTAACCCCATGGCTGCAGAAACGAATGGGTGTTCCACAATTGCTCGTGATACGTGCGAAACCAGCTGCGGCTTCCAACGTACCAGCACGAATGCCATCCCACCCAGGATGATGCCCTGGATC
>JACUUU010000275.1 GCA_014859065.1 Anaerolineales bacterium | reverse complement strand
ATCCTGGCAGCCTTCACGAACCCCATAACGATTTTGATTATCTAAAAGTATCCGCTGATATCGAGAAATGGATGGCTGAGCGTTTAAAATAAGATTGATGCTCATCTTTTATTAGATTATGTCACAACCGCAGATATTCGTGGGATAATAAACTGTATTAATTCCAGTTAAGATGGAGGAAAACTCGATGGACAAGCCAATTACCTCTGGGTTACGAAGTACATTCCTGGTGCACTGGGTCATCTCCCTGCTTCTGGGTGTTCCCCTCTTTTTTATCCCAGGTCGCACGTTGACGGCACTCGGTTGGGTACAGCAAACGGTGCAGTTGCCTGAAGGAGGACTCACTTTGCCTGGCACTTACTTTGTGGATGGGGTTCTCATGCGCTTGTTAGGGGTGGCTTTGATCGCCCTGGCCTGGTCCAGCCTGCGTGGCTGGCGTGCTGAGAACTACTCTCAGGTAGCCATCCTGGTGCAGATGGAGGTAGTATTCTGCGTCTTGGGTGTAGTAGGATTTATAGCCGGCTTTGTCATGACCGGCAGGACGATTCCGTTCATTGGTTATGCATTGATTCTAGTCCTGGCTTTATTTGCGGTTGCCTGGAGTTTCGGACTGCGGCGATCCTAGCAAATTCAACCATCCCTCTCCACTTGGCGCAACCGTCCCACCTGGCACTAGCGCGCCACTTCCACCCACAGCTGCTCCCCATCGGTGCTCAAGTGGATCCATCCATTTATGTCCGTCCTAAGCAGCGCATACCCTTGCAATGCTTCCATTGTCTCTGGTGAGGGCAAATCCAATGCGTCCCCCGCAGCCACACTTAGCAACACCAGCTGCGGTCGTAAGTTATTGATCCACTCTGGAGGATTGGCGGGGCCATAACCACTGTCAGCCAACAGAAGCGTAGTCACCTGGGGGATCTCCCGTTAATAACCGATCCTACAAGGTAATCATCGCTGAGACCCAAGTCCCGCAAAGCGCGAAACCGCCAAAGTTCTAAGAAGTGGAATAGGAAACTTATTCTTTTGGGAGATTTATACTTACAAAAGTAAGTGTGTGAAAACTAACGCATTGTTCAGGATGAAACATTCTGATTATTTGCATCTCAAGTTCCCTGGGCAATGCTAAAAGTGTTCTGTCTAAAACGCTTTCAATAATAAGAATCACATAGGACAAAAAACTCATGTCCCCAAGCACGGAATTGCAACTATTCTAAAAAGGGGATGGGTAATTTTGAATCGCGAGAGAATGGACCTTAATTGGATAATACACTCGTTCAGACACTTTTCTGCTTGTGCATAACCGATTAAGGATTTATACTTAAAGCAGTAAGGGTGTGAGTACAAGTTCTTCAACATAATCCAATCTTCAGAAGATTAAATTTTATCTTCCAAAAAAGGAAATCGCTTCATGATAAATGAAATCAAGCAGCAAGTCGAGAGTTTAAAAACAAAGGGCGCCTTGTATGTGGATACCCGCTGGTATCCATTCGAGGAGTCCAACTCTCTGATTATGTGGAATGGAAATCTGAAAGATACCTCCTTCACACACCAGAGTGGTATCGGAGTGCGCGTCTTATACAAGGGTGCTTGGGGTTTTTCTGCTTCTTCCGACACCAGTGACTTGGCGGGGTTGTACGCCAAAGCATTCGACAACGCCCGTATCGCTGCCGAACGGGTGACCTTTCCTGTTCGCCTGGCAGAAAAGGATGCCATTCAGGCAAACTTCACCAGCCCCAACCTCATCAACCCGATGGAGGTGCCTTTGGCGGAAAAAGTGGCTTTCTTGAAGCAGATGGATGAAAAATTGGGTCAACCAGGCGTAACCCAACGGGTCACTACCTTGAATTTCATCCACAAGAAAATCATCTTTGTTGATTCCGAAGGCAGTGAGATCGAAAAGCAGATAACGGAAGTGTTTGCCGAATTATCTGTGCTAGGTCAAGATGCTCAGGGCGAAACCCATAGGCGCAGTTACAATCTCGGCCAGGAGGGTAAAGATACCCGCGGCTGGGAATCCATTGACCTGAGCCTGTTCAATGTCAACGCCGAGCGGATTACGGAGGAATTAAACCAGATCCTGGTAGCTGATCCATGTCCAAAGGATGATCGGGCGGTAATCTTGCTGCCAGGGATCATGTTCTTGCAAACTCACGAGACCATTGGGCACGCTCTTGAGTTGGATCGCATCCTGGGTTACGAGCTGGCATACGCGGGTGGTTCCTTCGTCACCTTGGATGATTTTGGCAAGCTGCGCTATGGTTCCGATAAGCTGACTGCCCGTGCGGATGCCACACTGACCAACAGCCCAGGCAGCTTTGGCTATGACGATGATGGCGTCCCTGCCCAGGATAATGTCTTGATTGATAAAGGTATCCTGGTAGGAGCGATCACTGGTCGCCAGATGGTAGAAGAAGCCAACGCCAAAGCCCGGCGGCTGATATTCGACGGTAGCAGCGGGGCTAACCGGGCGACTTCCTTCTATCGTGTGCCCATTGAACGCATGACCAATATCAATATCGATCCAGGTACAGACGGCAATCTGGAAGATATTATTGCCAGCACCGAAAAGGGTATCGTTATGGATGGCGACCGCAGCTGGTCGATCGGCTCCAACCGTGAACAGTTCCACTTTGCTACTGAAATCGCCTGGTTGGTAGAAGATGGGCAAAAGAAGCAAGTTGTCAAGAACCCCACCTATAAGGGTAGTACGCTAAAATTTTGGAACTCTCTTTCTGCGGTAGGCGATCAATCGACCTGGAAGCTTGAGTTCGTAGCCAACTGCGGCAAAGGACAACCTAACCAGATCATGCAATTGGGTCATGGCGTACCGGTTTGTCGCTTCGATCATGTCAGGGTAGGAGAGTAACTGTGACTGAAAATAACCATAAAGACCGCATTTTAGATACACTGCACACACTGCGTAAATACGCCCTCGAAAAGACAGCCTCTAACCATCTTGAAATCGGGTTGTTTTACCACGAGGAAGATAGCTACTTGATGCGCTTTGCCAACTCAGCCATTTCATTGAACACCAATGAACACTTGATCCGCCTGGATATCACCGCTTACCAGGGTAGAAAGCGCGCCAGCTACGAGCTGATCACCGATCTGAGCAAACTTGATCAGATGAAACACGGCGTGGATACTGCCATTGAATTGGTACAGCACGCCCAGCCATTGAACTACCAGCCGACCATCCCAGTCTACAAGGAGACTTTTAGTGACGAAAGTTGCTATGACCCCAATCTGTCCCTGATTAGTAACGCTGAACGGCTGGATTTCTTCAACCAGGCTGTCTCCGAGCTGGAATCGGACGAGATGAAGTCATCAGGTATCTTTTCTAGTGGCTCAAGCATCTCGGCGATGATATACACCACTTCAGAATACTTCCAGTTCTTCCGTCACTCAGACGCACAGGTGACTCCTGTGCTTTCACATACTGGACTAAAATGGGAGCTGATCTCCGAAGGTTCCGCGCAGCAGATCACAGATCTGGATGCTAGCAAGCTCAACCAGGATCTGACAACCTTGATCTCCCATTACCAGGGCGACACTCCCCAGCAATTATCCTTGGGAAGCTACGACATCGTCTTTGGGTCAGCAGCAATTGCTGATATGTTGAGCATGATGAACTGGATCGGCTTCAACGGCGGGAATATGAAACGTGGATATTCCTTCTTGAGCGAGGCTCAGGTAGGCAAAAAGGTGTTCTCTGAACAGTTCACCCTAACTGATGATCCCAACCAGCGAGAAGCTTTTCCCTTCTGGAGAGATTTTTATGGGCTGCCGCGTGACCGCTTCCCCATTTTCGAACATGGTGTCTTCCAGGGTTTTACCTGGACACAGGACGACGCGGATGAGTTTAATGCCCAACCTACTGGTCATACCGTCCCCCATAAGAGCCTCACCCTGTCTGGCGGTGAACGGGACACACCTGCCACTCTGCAGGAGTTGATCGCGATGTCGCGCAATCGCGACCTGCTCTACATTCCATATCTGCACTACATGAACATCGTAAATCCATCCAAAGGGGTCATCACAGCCTCTTCACGCTTCGGAGCCCTCATGCTGAGACAGGATGGATCAGTGAGCGTCCCTTACAATGTCCGCCTGACTCAAAGCCTGCTGGATATCTTTGGTGAGAAAGTGGATTGGTTAGCGCGCCAGACCGTTGCTTATAACACTACAATGAGCTACGGAAAGCGCAATCCCACTGCGGTAATCGTCCCAGCCTTCATGCGGGTGAATGATCTGGAGATCTCACACTCCAATGATTCATACTAACTGACTGATCACATTCACTTGTTGGTTAAGCGACTCTCTTTTCAGGGAGTCGCTTTTCTTGTCAAGAGTAGTTACTCCGTTGGACTTAAACCCTATCAGGTCCCCTTTCTAATAACTGTCTATGTCCTTCTTACTTTGATCATCCACAATTAGGTTTCAATGCTAAAATTTCGATATGAACAGCCGCCTACGCTTTTTAAGGACGATCCGCGGTGATTATGTCGATCACCCACCACTTTTTCAAGAGGGAATCCGAGAAGAAGTGTTGTTATCCTGGCAAAACCAAGGATTGTCAGATGACATCGACTTGCATGATCTGTTTTATTATGACCACTTTGAACAAGTCGATCCAGATGTTTATCCTAAACCCGAGATCACAAACTGGTCAACTCCACACCTGTTGCTTCCCTTACTACGCCAAAGGCTCGATCCAGACGATCCTCGCCGTCTGCCAGACGGTTGGAGCCAACTGCTCAAAGGGTGGAGAGACCGCCAGCATCCACTCTTGCTCCGCATTCATCCGGGTCTTTTTCTCAGCTTGGGTATAGAGGACTGGCGCACCTTCGCTCCAGCCATCCTACGCCTGGTTGACCAGCCTGATTTTGTTCGCCAAATTCTGTCCATCCAGGCTGATTTCGCTGCCCGTCTGTTAGAGAAAGTCCTGCATCAGGTTGACATCGATGGGGTAATCTTCAGCGAGCCGAT
>JACUUU010000274.1 GCA_014859065.1 Anaerolineales bacterium | reverse complement strand
GGATGCAGTTTCTTTTTGAGTCGGTGTGTCGGTAGGTGTTAGGGTTGGAGTGATGGTTGTGGTATCCGTCGGAGATGCGGTGATAGTAGGAGTTGAAGTAACTGTTGGGGTTTCTGTGGAGGTGGGGATGGGGGTACGTTCGCCAGCTGCGCGTACGGCAATCAAGCCAACACAATAACATGGCAGGGTTGCCAGCGTAATTGCGATTAAAATATACCGGAGGCGAGTGCGTTTAGCTGGATCGCGGTGCATTAGAATCCTTTCAGAGGTTAGATGATAACATTTAGCTCTAGCAGTGGCAAGTGGGATTGTTTCAATAGTGCCCCTAAAAATGAGCACAGTATCTGTTATGACAAGGAGGGTTTTATCGACGATGGAATGGGTTTATCTCTCTCCCCATCTGGATGATGTGGCTTTCTCATGTGGCGGTCTGGTGTGGGAGCAGTCACGAAGTGGGAAAAAGGTAGGTGTGTGGACTATTTGCGCTGGAGACCCACCCAACGGACCGCTTCCTCCTTTAGCGGAAAGGCTACATGCTCGTTGGGGTATAGATCGTCAGGCTGTCAGCCAACGGCGCAGTGAAGATGAGAATTCCTGCCGCCTTATGGGTGCAGCTTGGAAGCACTTCACAATCCCTGATTGTATTTACCGGCGTTCAACAATAACCGGGGTCCCTTATTATCCTGAGGAGGATGATATCTTCGGTCGTTTGCACCATGAGGAGGTAAATCTGGTTGAAAAACTGACCGGCTTACTTGCTCTAGAACTGCCCAAGGATACCAACCTGGTCATTCCTTTAGGCATCGGCGATCATGTAGACCATTCTCTAGTCAGATTAGCGGCTGAGAACCTTGATAGACCCTTGTTGTATTATGCTGACTATCCGTACGTATTGAAATCTCGAGAAAGTGATGTTGAGAAATATGAGGGGATGGAGGTACTCCTGTCAGGCTTGACTGACCAAAGTCTGCAAGTGTGGGAGGACGCAGTTACCGCGTATGGATCGCAAATCAGCACCTTCTGGCAAGATGAACATTCCGCTAAACAGTCAATCAGGGAATATCACCACAAATACAATGGCGTTCGTCTCTGGCAACCGGTTGGAGGCTGATGTTTACTGCCAGGCAGTGTGGTTAGAGTAGAATACTCCAGAGTAGAATACTCCCCTTGCCTTATGTTGTAAAATGTGTTAAAATCCTCCTGCGGCGATGGGAAGTGAGTAATAATTCCAGAACGCCGCGTATCATTTTATCTAGACTTACTGTTAATGAATCGCTCCCAGGGAGTGGTTTTATTTATCTATAGAATACTTGGGGTAAACAGATTATGCCTCCTTCATTTCTCACTCAAAAAGGTTATCAACGGCTGCAGGAAGAGCTTGATAACTTAAGGAAAAATAAACGCCAGGAAGTCGCCAACCGTCTGCGGGAAGCAATGGAAGGGGCTGGCGATATGGGTGTTGATCCGGATGCTGAATATGAAGCAGCAAAGAACGAACAAGCTTTTGTTGAAGGACGAATCCAGGAGTTAGAATCGCTGCTGGCAAATGCCCGCGTTATCCGGGAAGGTGAAAAACACGAGGTGGTAGGCGTAGGCGCAAAGGTAACTATTCAGGAAGATGGTAATGGGCCGGAAGAATATACAATTGTGGGACCGGCTGAAGCTAATCCAAAAGAAGGCCTCATCTCGAATGAATCACCATTGGGGAGGGCTTTGATTGACAAGCGCGCTGGAGAGATTGTTAAAGTGGAAGCTCCTGGTGGTTCTTTCACCGTGCATATCTTGAAGGTTGAGTAGAACTGGGGATTTGATGTTATGTCCCCGCGCACGAATCCTGGAGCGCGGGGTTTTTTCATTACGTGGAGAAGGGCATGCCGAAAGAATTTTCAAATCTAGAATTGACTCGTCTAAAAAAAGTCGACCGACTGAGAGAACGAGGTATCGAGCCATACCCCCACCGGGCAGAACGTTCCCATACGAGTTCAGAGGCTATTGACGCTTACCTGGCGGCAGAATCTGAGGCAGGAGGAGAAGAAGTCTCTGCAGTGCTTGTTGGTCGGATACGATCCATGCGTCCCATGGGTAAGATCACTTTCGCCCACATTGAAGACGGATTTGGGCGGGTGCAGATATTTTTACGAGCTGATGATATTGGTGCTGAAAAGTTTGATTTGTTCAATCGCGAGTTCGACCTGGGGGATTTTATCGAAGCAAGCGGCGTGATGTTCCGCACCCGCACAGGTGAAGTCAGCTTGCGGGTTTCCGATTTGCGCATGCTGGCAAAATCAATTACACCCTTACCAGCAGCCAAAGACGAAGTCGTGGAAGGTGAGGTCGTCCGTCATGCGCTCCTGGTTGACCCTGAAATGCGATATCGCCAGCGTTATGCAGACCTGGCAGTTAACCCCCAGGTGCGCGCGATCTTTCACAAACGAGCCAAAATCGTAAGATCTCTAAGGGATTTCTTGGATGAGCGTGGATTTCTTGAAGTGGAAACCCCTATTTTGCAGCCGATTTATGGAGGGGCTGCAGCCCGTCCGTTCGTTACTTTTCATAACCAGCTCAAACAAGAACTGTATCTGCGCATTTCTTTCGAGCTCTACTTGAAACGGCTTTTGGTAGGGGGTTATGAAGGTGTTTATGAAATTGGACGTGACTTCCGAAACGAGGGCGTAGACCGCACCCATAATCCCGAATTTACCCAGCTGGAGTTCTATCTGGCATATGCTGATTACAATAAAGTGATGGAGATAACCGAGCAGATGATCGCTTTTGTGGCTGACCGTGTGTTAGGTCAGAGAAAATTTTCCTATCAAGGTCATGAAATCGACATCGAACCGCCCTGGAAACGTGTGCCGCTCAATCAGTCAATATATGAGTTTGTTGGGATCAACCTCGAGGAACATCCTACCGCCGAAAGCCTGGCTGGCGAGATGCACTCCCGCGGGATGAAAACCGATCCTAAAGCCACGCGCGGCAAGTTGATAGATTCCTTAATTGGAGATTTTGTTGAACCCCAATTGTTCCAGCCCACTTTCTTGTTTGATTATCCGCGTGACATCTCTCCATTGGCTAAAAGTAAACCGGGAGATCCTCAAACTGTTGAACGCTTCGAGGGATTTATCGCCGGTATGGAAATTTGTAACGCTTTCACCGAGCTCAATGATCCCTTCGATCAGGAATCTCGCTTCCTCGAAATGGGGCGGGATTATGAGGCTGAAGATGAAGAGCGTCATCCTATGGACGAGGATTACCTGCAAGCATTGCGCTATGGAATGCCTCCCAATGGTGGTTTTGGGATGGGGATTGATCGCCTTACCATGTTATTGACCGACAGTGCCAACATCCGTGAGGTTATCCTTTTCCCCCACTTGCGAACAAGAGAGGGGGAGGCATAATTACTCATCGCGAGCAGGGCATTGTCATTCTTTGGGGAAGAAGTATTGGCAACACCTCTATAATCTAGCCTAACAAGCGGTGCTTGACATGTTTCAGACCTCAGGTATAATCGTTTCAATCTTATCAATTAGAGACCAGCACGGAGACAAGTAACCACGCAACTTTACAGAGAGCTGCCGGATGGTGTGAGGTGGCAAGCCGGGTGGTGAAATCCCCTCCGTCAGCCTGAACAGGCAGGTTTCCCCTGGAGGAGATCAGGCAATCAAGCTGCCTGACTGTAAAGGGGATCGGGTTCGCCCGTTAGCGCGTTATTGAGGCTGCTTCATTTTTCAGTGGGGCAGTGAATGCAGGTGGTACCACGAACGCCCCTTCGTCCTGCGACGGAGGGGTGGTTTTATTCGAAAGTGATCTGGGGAGGTAAATGTCGGTTTGGCGATGGTGCATTTGCCTTCATATGGAGGTGCTATATGCTTGATATAAACTTGATCCGTGAAAAACCTGAAATTGTGGTAGAAGCGCTGGAAAAGCGCCACCTGGATTCTGCTCCTGTCAACGAAATCCTTGAACTCGATGAAAAGCGGCGAGAGCTGATCCAAAAAGTGGAGGCGTTAAAAGCAGAGCGCAATCTGGCTTCCAAGGAAATCGGGAAGATGAAGGACCCTGCTGAAAGAGATGCAAAAATCAAGGCGATGCGTGCTGTCGGAGACCAGATAGAACGCCTCGATCGCGAGCTGCGAAATATCGAGTCCCGATTAGAAAATCTGTTAGTTAATCTGCCCAACATACCTGATCAGCGTGTCCCCTTGGGTGCTGACGAAAGCGAGAACGTGGTTATCAAAGAAGTTGGCGCTTTACGCCAGTTCGAATTTGATCCAAAGCCCCATTGGGAGTTGGGACCTGCCTTGGGGATCATCGATTTCGAACAGGGAGTCAAAGTAACCGGCTCACGCTTTTATGTCTTGAGCGGCGCTGGAGCACGCTTGCAAAGAGCATTGATTGCCTGGATGTTGGACCTGCACGTCCGTCAGGGCTACACTGAGAAATACCCTCCTTTTATGGTGAAAAGTCAGGTCTTATTTGGAGCTGGTCAGCTGCCTAAGTTTGCCGACAACCTGTATCGGGATCACGAAGAGGATTTGTGGATGGTGCCCACTGCTGAAGTTCCTTTGACTGGCTTGCACATGGATGATGTTCTGGAAGAAGCTGGTCTCCCCAGACATTACACCGCGTATACGCCTTGTTTTAGACGGGAAAAGATGAGCGCGGGGAGAGATGTGCGCGGCATCAAACGCGGTCACCAGTTCGACAAAGTCGAGATGTATAAATTCACCAAACCAGAACAATCGCACTTTGAATTCGAGAAGATGGTTGCGGACGCCGAAGAGACTTGTGCCCAGTTGAGTCTGCCTTATCGCATCAACCAGCTGTGCAGTGGAGATTTAGGTACGGCTGCAATGATCACTTTTGACATTGAGGTGTGGGCGCCTGGATGTGGCGAATGGCTGGAAGTGTCATCCGTGTCAAATGTGGGGGATTACCAGGCGCGGCGGGCAAATATCAAATACCGCCCTGAGGGTGGTGGCCGGCTGCGATTCGTTCATACCCT